>DATKCI010000016.1:0-7895 GCA_035513255.1 Piscinibacter sp.
CACGGCGGCACGGCGCTCGGTGAGCGGCGTCGCGGCGGGAAACTGGTAGGTCGCCGGCAGTCGCGACTCGCGCGGATAGCCGGCCGAATCGAGATAGGAGTGCCACACGTCGGTCGACAGGCCGCGCAGCGCCTGGGCGCCTATCGTCAGCGTGGGAGCGTCGCGGCTGCCGGAGATGCGATGCAGCGCCTCGCTGTCTTCACCGGTGGCGACCAGCCGCTCGGTGTGCGGGATGCCGCGCTCCCGCAGCAGCTGGCGCCCCGCATCGCAAGGCGCGCAGGGGTTCATCGTGTACAGCGTGACCGGGTAGCGCGACATCGCCTGGCGCAGTTCGAGCGGCAGCGCCGGTTGAACGGCCGCGAGGTTGCTGCTGTCGCCCAACTCGATCACCTTGCCGCCGCTGCCGGGCGGTGGCGGCGTATCGGAGTAGGTCACCTTGCCGTCGGGCCCGATGATCTTGTACAGCGCGTGGCTGGGCAGTGCCACGAACAAGGCGACCAACGGCGCCATCCCGACCCACCAACGCAGTGTTTTCTTCATGCGGTACTCCAAGCAGTGAAATCTAGCGTCGATCGGCGAGGGACTCAAGCCATGCCTTGGTGCCGCAGCAACGCATCGATGCTCGGCTCGCGGCCGCGGAAGGCCTTGAAGCTCTCCATCGCGGGCCGGCTGCCGCCCGCTTCGAGAACTGCTTCACGGTAGCGCCGGCCGGTGTCGACGTTCAGCACGCTGCCGCTTTGCTGCGCCGTCTCTTCGAACGCGCTCCAGGCATCCGCGCTCAGCACCTCGGCCCACTTGTAGCTGTAGTAGCCGGCCGAGTAGCCGCCGGCGAAGATGTGCGAGAAGCCGTGCTGGAAGCGGTTGAACGGCGGCGGCATGATCACCGCCACTTCGCGCCGCACCTCGTCGATCACTTGCTGGATGTTGTCTGCGCTGCCGGGTTCGGCGTGAAGCCGCATGTCGAACAGCGCGAACTCGACCTGGCGCAGCGTCTGCAGCCCGCTCTGGAAGTTCTTTGCCGCGAGCATGCGGTCGAACAGTTCGCGCGGCAGCGCGTCGCCGGTTTCGACGTGGGCGGTGAGGCGCTTGACCACGTCCCACTCCCAGCAGAAGTTCTCCATGAACTGGCTCGGCAGCTCGACGGCATCCCACTCGACGCCGGAGATGCCGGACACGCCGATGTCGTTGACCTGCGTCAGCATGTGGTGCAGGCCGTGGCCGAACTCGTGGAACAGCGTGGTCACGTCGTCGTGCGTCAGCAGCGCCGGGCGGCCGCCCACCGGCGCGGCGAAGTTGCAGACGAGGTGCGCCACCGGCGTTTGCAGCGCGCCTTCGGGGCGCGCCCAGCGGCCGCGCACGTCGTCCATCCAGGCGCCGGGACGCTTGCCGTTGCGCGCGTACGGGTCGAGGTAGAACTGGCCGATGAGCTGCGGGCTACCGGAGGGCACCTTCGAATCCACGCGTTCGATGCGGAAGAAGCGCACGCTCGGATGCCACACCGGCGCGGTGTCGGGACGGATGCTGACTTCGAACAGCGTCTCGACGATGCGGAACAGCCCTTCGAGCACCTTGGGCTCGGTGAAGTACTGCTTCACTTCCTGGTCGCTGAACGCGTAGCGCGCTTCCTTCAGCTTCTCGCTGGCGAAGGCCATGTCCCAGGCCTGCAGCTCGGGCGGGCCGAGCTCGTCGCGCGCGAAGTCGCGCAGTTCCTGCAGGTCGCGCTCGGCGTAGGGGCGGGCGCGCCGGCCGAGGTCGCGCAGGAAGTCCATCACCTGCTGCGGCGAGTCGGCCATCTTGGGCACCAGGGAGACCTGAGCGTAGTTGTCGTGGCCGAGCAGCCGGGCTTCCTCCTGCTTGAGCTTCAGCAGCTCGCGCATCACGTCGGTGTTGTCGAGCTCCGGTTTGCCGAGCTCGCTGGCGCGTGTCACGTGGGCCCGGTACAGCGTCTCGCGCAGCGCCCGGTTCTCGCCGTACTGCAGCACCGGGAAGTAGCTCGGAAAATGCAAGGTCAGCTTGTGGCCGTCGCGGCCTTCGGCTTCGGCGGCGCTGCGCGCGGCCTGCTTCACGTCGGCGGGCACGCCGGCGAGTTCGTCCTCGGTGGCGTAGTGGGCGAAGCCGTCGGTGGCGTCGAGCACATGCTCGGAGAACTTCTGCGCCAGCTCGGCCTGCAGTTCCTGCAACTGCTGGAACCGCTCTTTCGCCGCGCCTTGCAGCTCGGCGCCCGACAGCACGAAATCGCGCATCGCGTTGGACAGCGCCTTGCGGCGCGCCGGGTTCAGCGTCGCGGCGGATGGCGCCTGCGCCACCGCCTTGTATTTCGCATACAGGCGCTCGTCCGACGCGTGGCGCGTGAACAGCTCGGTGACCTTGGGCAGGGCGGCGTTGTAGGCGGCGCGCAGCTCGGGCGTGTCGGCGACCGCGTTCAGGTGGCCGATGGACCCCCAGGCCGACTTCAGCCGCTCTTCGGCCACATCGAGCACGGCGGACAGCGCGTCGTAGTCGGCCGGGACGTCGGGGCCGACGGCCTTGTCGAGCGCCGCGTCGGCCTGTTGCAGCAATTCATCGATCGCTGCGGCGACATGTTCGGGGCGGATCTGGTCGAAGGCGGGAAGGCCTTCGGCCTGGAGCAGCGGATTCGTCATGGGTACTCCTTGAACCTTGGGCGTCAGACCGTGGCCGCCGCGGTGCGTTCCGCGGACTCGATGGTATTGACGAGCAGCATCGTGATCGTCATCGGCCCGACGCCACCCGGCACCGGCGTGATGTGGCCGGCCACCTGCGACACGCCGGCGAAGTCGACGTCGCCGCACAGCTTGCCTTCGTCGTTGCGGTTCATGCCGACGTCGATGACGATCGCGCCCGGTTTGACCATGTCGGCCGTGACCGTGTTGCGGCGTCCCACCGCGGCCACGATCACGTCGGCCTGGCGCGTGTGGTGAGCGATGTTCACGGTGGCGCTGTGGCAGACCGTGACCGTCGCGTTCGCCTGCAGCAGCAGGAGCGCCATCGGCTTGCCCACGGTGTTGCTGCGGCCGATGACGACGGCGTGTTTGCCGCGCAGGTCGACGCCGGTGGTCTCGATCAGCTTCATGCAGCCGTAGGGCGTACAGGGCCGAAAGCCGGGCAGGCCGGTCATCAGCTCGCCGGCGCTGAGGGTCGAGTAGCCGTCGACGTCTTTGGTGGTGGAGATCGATTCGATCACGCGGTGCGGATTGATGTGCTTGGGCAGCGGCATCTGCACGAGGATGCCGTGGATCGCCGGATCGCGGTTCAAGGCATCGATGCGGGCCAGCAGGTCGGCCTCGGACAAGGTCGCGTCGTACTTTTCGAACACCGAGTGAAGCCCGTGCTCCTGGCAGGCCTTGATCTTGTTGCGCACATAGACCTGGCTCGCGGGGTCTTCGCCGACGAGGACCACGGCGAGCCCGGGTTTGCAGCCGCGAGCGGTCAGCGCCGCGGCCCGCTGTGCGACCTCGCTGCGGATGGTCTTGGAGAGGGCGGTGCCGTCGATGCGTCGGGCGGTCATGGGTGTTTCCTTGTAGCCCGGATGAAATCCGGGGTCGGTGGTCCTGTGAGGCGCCGCTCCCGGATGTCATCCGGGCTACGAAATGCGAAAGGCCGCTCGGTGGCGGCCTTTGTCGTCGTGCGTCGTTTCAAACCTTGGCCTGCGCGCCGAGCGCAATTTTCAGCAGATCGGCTACGGTGTTGGCGTTGAGCTTTTCCATGATGTTGGCGCGGTGCGCCTCCACCGTCTTGATGCTGATGCCCAGGTCGTCGGCGATCTGTTTGTTGAGCCGGCCGGCGACGATGCGTTCGAGCACCTGGGCTTCGCGGGTCGTCAGGCGCGACAGCAACGCGTCGCGGCTGGCGGCTTCCTGGTGTTGGCTGAAAGCAGCGCGGGCCTGGTCGAGCATGCGCTCAACCAGACCCAGCAATTCTTCTTCCTTGAACGGCTTCTCGATGAAGTCCATCGCGCCCTTTTTCATCGTCGTCACGGCCATCGGCACGTCGCCGTGGCCGGTGATGAAGACGATGGGCAACGGGGAGCGGCGCTCCATCAGCCGGTCTTGCAGCTCCAGCCCGCTCATGCCGTCCATGCGGATGTCGGCGATGAGGCAGGCGACCTCGCGGGGGTCGAAGCGCGACAGGAAGGACTCGGAGGAATCGAAACACTTGACCCGGTAGTCCTTGCCCTCCAGCAGCCACTGCAAGGAGTCGCGAACCGCCTCGTCGTCATCGACGACGTAGACCGTGCCTTTCTTCGGAATCAAGCTCATGAAGTGACAGCAGAGTTGGAGGGTGAAAGAGCCTCGGTCCGGGTGATTTCCACCGGCAGCGTGAAGGTGAAACTGCAACCCACGACTGAAGCGCCATTGTAGAGGTTCTGGGCACGAATCCTGCCTCGGTGGGATTCGACGATCGAGCGGCACAGGCTGAGCCCGATGCCCAGGCCTTCGGCCTTCGTGGAGAAGAACGCTTCATAAAGCCTGGAGATGACTTCGTCCTTGATCCCCGGGCCCATATCCGTGACGGAAAACTCGATCACGCCGCCTTCTTCGGGCGTGTGCCGCGGCACCACGCGCAATTCGATGTTGCGCCGGGCCGGCGGCAGCTGGGCGGAATCGATCGCCTCGGCGGCGTTCTTCAAGAGGTTCAGCACGACCTGCTCGATCAGGATCGGGTCGACCATCAGCGTCGGCAGGCGCTGCGCGACATAGGTGTGGATCTGCACGTTGCGGCGGCGCAGCTCGATGCTGGCCAGATCGACGGCGTCCTCGACGATGGTCTTCGCCTGCGCCGGCTGGCGCTGCGGCTCGCTCTTCTTCACGAAGTTGCGGATGCGGTGGATGATCTGGCCGGCGCGTTGCGCCTGGCGCGAGGTCTTTTCCAGCGCGGCGATCAGGTCGGTCTTTTCGATCGCGTCGTTGCGCACGCGGGTGACCATGCCGTTGCAGTAGTTGGCGATCGCGGTCAGCGGCTGGTTCAGCTCGTGCGCCACCGACGAGGCCATCTCGCCCATCGTGACGAGCCGGCTCGTGACCTGGGCCTTTTCGGCCTGGCTCGCGGCCAGCGCTTCGGCGCTGCGGCGCGCGGTGATGTCGGTGGCGATCAGCATCTGCGCGAGGCGGCCGTCGGTCCACTGCAGGTAGCGTGAGCGGACGTCGAACCACTTCTGCAGCGGCTCGATGAAGACCTCGCGCGGGTCCGAGCCGGCCTCGGTCAGCTCCTGCGCCGGCAGGCCGCCGAAGCTGTCGACCGAGTCGTCGGTTTCGAGCAGGCTGGGCAGGCCGGGGTCGGCGCCGGCGAGCAAGGCATGGCCGTGGGCATCGACGCCGAACCACAGGCGGTAGGAGCGGTTCGCGAACAGCAGCTCGCCCTGTTGCACCGACAGCACCGACACCGCGGCGTCCAGCCCTTCGAGCACGGTCGTGAAGCGCTCGTGCGAGGCGGACAGCTGGTCGCGGATGCGCTTGGCCTCGGTGATGTTGGTCATCGAGGTCATCCAGCCGGTCTGCTGGCCCTTCGGGTCGATCAGCGGCGAGACGTACATGCGGGCGTCGAACAGCGTGCCGTCCTTGCGCATCACCTTCACCTCGATGCCGCCGGCCGGGCTGCGGCCCTGCAGCTCCTGCTGGAACAGCCGGTTGTTCTCTTCATAGCGGTCGGGCGGCCAGTGCGGGAAGGGCGGCTGGCGACCGATCAGCTCGGCTTCGGAGAATCCGGTCATCGCACAGAACGCCGGGTTCACGTAGGTGATGCGGCCTTCCATGTCCATCGCGCGCATGCCGGTCAGCATGGAGTTTTCCATCGCCCGCCGGAAGTTCGCCTCGGAGACCAGCGCGCTTTGCATCTGCAGCCGCCGGCCCATGTGGCGCCAGGTGCCGAGCAGCATCCACACGGTCAGAACGCTCAGCAGCGCGACCATCCAGAACAGCGTGTTGCTGATCAGGCCGATGGAGGTGCGGTAACCCTGGCCGCGCAGGATCAGGCCTTCGCCGGCCGGCGCCACCGGCACGTCGTGCACGATGGAGGCGGGGCGGATGTTCTGGCCGGGCATCGGCGTGACGGTGCTGGCCAGCATTCGTCCCTGCGAGTCGAGCAGGCTGACCGTGTGGCGGTTCGATACCTCGGCCGGCACGAAGTAACGCATCAGCGCCTCGACGGAGTACTCCGCGATCAGCGTGCCGCTGAACGCGCTGCGGTCGATCAGGGGCACCTGCACCTGGATCACCGGCATGCCGTAGGTGTCGGTGAAGGGCCGCGTGTAGACCGGCTGGCGCAAAGTGCGCGCCGCGAGGAAGGCGGCTTCGGGTTCGCTCTCCTTGCCCTCCCGGGGCAGCGATGCGCTGTCCTCGTCGCCCTTGAGCCCCGTTTCCGGATGGAAGCTGATCGCGGAATACGCCGCCTTGCGCGCACGTGTGCTCGAGATCCAGAAGAGGTGGTTGATCTCGGGCCGCTCGCGGGTGAAGCTGGCCGCCTGACCGAGGAACTCGTCGCGGTCGATCGCCCGGGTGACGATCTCGCGCGCGATTCGCACGAGCTGTTCCTGGTTCTCGATCAGCCGCAGCCGGATCTGCTGCTGCGCGATTTCGGTGTCGCGCTTGATCGACTCCTGCTCGCGCTCGAATTCTTCGTTGCGCAGGTACCAGAAGGCCGAGATGATCGCTGCGAGAAAGAGCAGCACGGAAATCAGCGGGCCGAGCGTGGCGAAGCGGTCCTGCTGCGCCGGCGACTGCCGCCGCCACCAGCGACCGAACAGTCGACGCGGCAGTGTGGATGAACTGCGATCCGGCGCGGCGAAAGGACGGCGTGGTGGCATGGTGGCGATTATCCGTTGCACCGTCGTGGAGCGCCCGGAAGGGGCGTCACGTGGCGCAGTGCTTGCTACGTAGATACCGCAATATGAAATCTACTCGCACCATTTGAAAATTCAAACGACTTGTGCGAGACTTCGCGCCATTCGCAAAAACCAGCCCACCAGCACAGGAGACACCATGTCCGCGATGCCTGAATCGTTCGGCGGCGCCGCCGCGAACGACACCGATGCCCAGGAAACCCGTGAGTGGCTGGACGCGCTGTCCGCCGTGATCGGCGCCGAAGGGGGCGATCGGTCGCACTTTCTTCTCGAACAGCTGATCGATCACGCGCGCCAGGCCGGCGTCGACGTGCCGTTCTCGGCGAACACGGCCTACGTCAACACGATCCCGACCGATCGGGAAGAGCGCTGCCCCGGCAACCTCGAGATCGAGGAGCGGCTGCGCGGCTACATGCGCTGGAACGCGATGGCGATGGTGGTGAAGGCCAACCGCCTGCACCCGGCCGACGGCGGCGACCTGGGTGGCCACATCTCGTCGTTCGCGTCGCTCGCGACGATGTTCGGCGCCGGCTTCAACCACTTCTGGCATGCCGAGAACGAAGGCCATGGCGGCGACCTGCTGTACATCCAGGGCCACTCGTCGCCGGGCGTCTACGCCCGCGCGTTCATGGAAGGTCGCATCAGCGAAGAGCAGCTGCTGAACTTCCGCCAGGAAGTCGACGGCAAGGGCATCTCGAGCTATCCGCACCCGAAGCTGATGCCCGAGTTCTGGCAGTTCCCCACGGTGTCGATGGGTCTCGGACCGCTGATGGCGATCTACCAGGCGCGCTTCCTGAAGTACCTGCACGCGCGCGGCATCGCGAACACCGAGAACCGCAAGGTCTGGGTGTTCTGCGGCGACGGCGAGATGGACGAGCCCGAATCGCTGGGCGCCATCGGCCTGGCGGCACGCGAGAAGCTCGACAACCTGATCTTCGTCATCAACTGCAACCTGCAGCGCCTGGACGGCCCGGTGCGCGGCAACGGCAAGATCATCCAGGAACTCGAAGGCGAGTTCCGCGGCGCCGGCTGGAACGTC
>DATKCI010000017.1:0-5867 GCA_035513255.1 Piscinibacter sp.
CTGATCGCGCAGCGGCGGCGCCTGCGCGGCTGCCACACGGCGCTGCTCGAACACCTGGTCGCCCGCCTCGCGCCCGATGCCGACGAGGTCTTCGGCCACCTGGACAAGTGGCTCGCGCTCGCCCCGTTCGACCGGCGCGCGCACGAGACGCTGCTGGACGCGCTGGCGCGCCGCGGCCGCGTGCGTGAAGGCGAGGAACACCTGGCCGAGACGGCGCGTGTGTTCGATGCCGAGGGGCTGGACTGGCGGCCGCTGCGCGACGGCTGGCGCGAGGCACGGGCCCGCCACGCGAGCATGATCGTGGTGCCCGCCGGCGCGGCGGCCGTCGCACCCGCGACCGCACACGCCACGGCGCTTGACGAAGATGCGCCACGCGTGGCCGCACCGCGCCGCGCCTCGATCGCGGTGATGCCGTTCATCGACCGCTCGGCTGAGAGCGCTGCCGGCGACCCGCTGGCCGCCGGCCTGGTCCACGACATCATCACGCGGCTCGCCAAGCTGCGCAGCCTGTTCGTGATCGCGCAGGGCACCGTCTTCGCGCTCGACGCGCGGCGCGTCGCGCCCGAAGAGGCCGGCAGAACGCTGAACGTCGACTACGTCGTCAGCGGCCTGCTGCGGCGCCAGGGACAGCGGCTCGTCGTGAACGTGGAGCTCGCCGAAACGCGAACGGCCCACATCGTGTGGGCCGACGCCTTCGACGACCAGCTGGACGACGCGTTTCTCGTGCTCGACGAGATCGGCAACCGCATCGTCGCTTCGATCGCCGGCGAGATCGAGGCGGTGGAGCGCAACCGCGCGATCCTCAAGCCGCCGAACTCACTCGACGCGTGGGAGGCGCACCACCGCGGCCTGTGGCACATGTACCGCTTCAACCGCGACGACAACGAACGTGCGCGCGGCTTCTTCGAGATGGCCGTGCGCCTGGACCCGACCTTCGCGCGCGCCTACGCCGGCCTGTCGTTCACCCACTGGCAAAACGCCTTCCAGCACTGGGAAGACCGAGAGCCGGCCGTGAACCGCGCACTCGAGGCCGCCGGCCAGAGCCTGGCCGTCGACGACCGCGACCCGTCGGCCCACTGGGCGATGGGCCGCGCACTGTGGCTGCGCGGCCAGCAACAGCAGTCCCTCGTGGAGCTGGAAACGGCCGTCGACCTGAGCCCGAACTTCGCCCTCGGCCACTACACGCTCGCGTTCGTGCAGAGCCAGTCGGGCGACCCGCAAGCGGCCATCGCCTCGTCCGACCACTCGCGGCACCTGAGCCCCTACGACCCGCTGCTGTTCGGCATGCTCGGCGCCCGCGCGATGGCGCTGGTGCGGCTGGGGCGCTTCGACGAAGCCGCCGAGTGGGCGCTGAAGGCGGCGGCGCGGCCGAATGCGCATGTACACATTCTGGCGATCGCGGCGGAATGTCTGGTGCTGGCGGGGCGGGTCGAGGAGGCGCGGGGGTTTGCGGGGTTGATTCGCAAGGCGCAGTCGGGGTATCGGGTGGATGACTTCCTGGCGGCGTTTCGGTTTGCGCCGGATGCGGTGGGGGTGTTTCGTGCGGCTGCCAAGCGGATCGGGCTTGAGTGAAGGCGCGCGGATCACTCCATACCGGTCATTCAACTGCAGCGGCACAGCGGCACAAGCGACGCCCCGGCTGCGGTTGCCAAACGACTCCATTCGGTGTTGGTTAGCGAGGGCGTCCCCGGGTAACCCAGGAAGAGAACGCTTCCAACGTCAGCCGATAGCGTGAGAAGTTGAACTCCGTCAGCTTCTCGAGTTCGTCGGCAAGCATCTTCCTGAAATGGTCGCGGTCATCGCTTGCGATCTCGACAACGCCGACAGCTTCGTCAAGCGACCGTGCATCGCGAACAACGGCGCCGACGCCATCGTTCAGTGCCTCTCTGTAGCGAATGCGAAACGGATCCGGCTGACCGGTTGCTTCGAGAACCACGCGGTACTTCTGTAGCGACCGACGATAAGTCCAGGCGAAAAGGTCCACCGCGACAGACACATCGAGCTGCTCGTACACACCCAGCATCGCCATCGCATAGTCGATTTGCCGGACCTCCAGGAACGACAGCGGTGAGCAGTTGTAGAGCATCAGCGGGATATTGGCGGCCAGCCGGCTTGTTCGCTTGTTTCCGTCCTCGAACGGTTGAAGGTAAGCAATGTGCACCCAAAGAAAGAAGGCCGCTTCGACGGGGTTCTTTATTTGGCGAGCCTTGTCGATGATGAGTGCCAGCATCTCGTCGAGAAGCGCGGGTACCTGCGCCGGCAGGTAGACCGTGTCCGAGATGTTGACCACCGTGCTTCGCACTGCGCCCAAAGCTGAAGAGTCGGCCAGCAGATCCTGCATGAGGACGGCATGCAAGTTCCTCACGACGACGCCCGACAGCCCATGTGAGGGGACCGCGTCAACCAGAAACTCGATGGCATTCTTGTGGTTGAGCAGCATCACGGCGTCCAAGTCGCCGGCCCCAGCACCTGTCTTGAACAGCTGCTCCGTATCCAGCAGTGAGTACTTGTTTCCCTCAAGCTTCGATGAAGACCAGGACAGGTCAAGCAGGAGCGGCTCCAGCACTTTGCGTGCGTAGGTCCCTGCCGGCTGTTGCCCCTGCATTCGCCCTTCCGCAGCCAGAGCCTGGGCCAGCTCCCTGGGCAGCAGTGATGACTCGTTCGGCGCATAGTCATCGACGAACTTTCGTTGGTAGGTGACGTGCGTGCGGACACCCAATGGCTGCTCCAGCGCGTTCAATAACATCATCGAAGCGTCCGACCATGGCGGAGCTACCGTCGCGTTTGCTGCCATCACGGCAGCGGCCAACCTTTGCTCGTCAGGCACTGCGCCCTTTGGCAACCCATAGCGGGTACCAGGACCCATGCCGTTGCGGAGGATGCGCCCTTGATCCGCTGCGTCCGCCGCGGCAGCCGCGGCAGCCGCGAGTCGGTATCGCGTTGCCCGAGACTGGCCGGTCTGCAGAACCAAGCTTTTGGCTGTCAGCTGATCCAGCACTCTTTTGCCGGTAGACCAACTGACGCCCGCTCGCTTCGCGAACTCGGAGGAGCTGAGCCAGTGCTTCCCTTGCTCGTCGCTTGATCTGAGGATAGCCAGCGCCTCTTCCTCTCCCAACACTCTCGGACGCATTGCGAGTGAGCTCCTCTACTTTGTAGCTCAGAAGTCTAGCTCTAAACTGACCTTTGTCGTCATAACCAGACTAATACAGCCCAAAACTGGATTGAAGCTCAGAAACGGCTTGGTATTGACCCCCAAGAGCCAAAGCAGCGTTGCCGGAGGAAGCGTTTGGCCCGGCGCGTTGCGTCCTGCGGCCGCAACGCCCCAACTGAAGCCTGGCGAGCCACGCGACCCGTCGGCCCACTGGGCGATAGGCCGCGCGCTGTGGCTGCGCGGCCGGCAGGAGCAGTCCCTAGGCCACTACACACTCGCGTTCGCGCAGAGCCAGTCGGGCGACCCGCAAGTGGCCACCGCCTCGTTCGACCACTCCGCGTCGGCAGTTCCTATGCAGCCAGGGCCAGCATTCGGCCGGAGATCGTGATCTTCATGTTGGGCTGACCCGGCACACCGCCGCTGACAGTGAAGCTGTCGTTGGCCGCGTGGCCGCTCAAGTTCAGGGCGAAGTTGCCCAGAGGCCCGAAGTGGTCATCGACAAGGTGCGCCACAAGGCGCGCTACGCGTCGCCGGACCATCCCTATCACCTGGCGCTGAAATACGGGCTGGAACGCGTGTACGACTTCCTGCGCCTGAAGACGCAAGAGGAGCGGCTGACGACCGTCGTGTGCGAGGCGCGCGGCGCCAAGGAAGACAAGGAGATGGAACTCGCGTTCCGGCGCGTGTGCGATGGCGACAACCGCTCGAAGTGCAGCTACCCCTTGCGCCTGGTGGTCGCCGACAAGAAGACGAACTCCGAAGGCCTCCAACTGGCCGACCTCGTGGCCCGGCCGCTGGGCCTGCACGTGCTGCGCCCGAAACAGCCCAACCGCGCGTGGGATGTGCTGCAGACCAAGCTCTTCGCCGGACAGCACGGCGTGGTGCAGGGCAACGGCCTCAAGGTGTTCCCATGATGGGCGACAAAGCCGAGGCCCAGAAAGTCGAAGGGCCCCCAGGTAGTCCCAGGAGCCCAGCGCCGGTCGGGTAGTCCCAACCCATTTGCAGCGAAGTTTAGGCCTTTCCGCCTCATCGCGCAAAGCGGGAACGTCGGGAGCGGCGTGTCCAGCCCCAATGGCGAACCCACGCCGCCAAGACTCAGCCTCTCAGCGCTCGCCCGCCGCCACACGCCGATAACACGTCTCCACACTCAGCGCCTCCTCCCCCGCCGGCGTGATGTTGAACATGCGGATGTTCAGGTCGTCGTCGTCCGGCTGCTCGATCTCCGTGCGCCAGCCCCATCGCGGCCCGCCTTGGCCGTCGCCGTAGCTGCCCAGCACGGCGAATCGGGCGTCGGCGAGGGTGCCGGTCGAATACATGATCGATGTGCCGGTGCCGAAGCTCTCGGCCCAGGCGCATTCGTAGCGCTGCTCGTCGAGGTGGTGGCCGATCATCGCGACGCCCTCGAATGGCTGGCCGTTGCAGGTGCCGGTGTACTCGTGCAGCAGCACGCGGCCGCCGAGCAGGCTGCGCAGCGTGCCGCGCTGGATCGATTCATCGGCGAGCTTGCCCGGCTCGAACCAGATGCGGAACGGACCTTCCCAGGTGCCCGTCATCCGTTGGAGCCGTGCGTGGATGCCGTTCGTTCTGGACGCTTCGAACTCTGCTTGCCCCATGGATGCCTCCGCGCGGTGACCGGGGGTGTCTCACCGGCCTGCGTCGGCGGCGAGGCGTGGCCACGCTGCACTAACCACTGCCCGCCTCCGCGCTGGTGCCGTTCGACGATGCACCGGTGACTGCGGGTTGAGCCTGACTGCTCTGGCTCACCTTCTTCGGCAGGGCGTCGTTGACCTGCAGCCAGGGAACATGCGATTCGTAGAACACATGCGCACTGGGCTCCTTGTCCAGTGGATCCACGAAGAGCGCCCTTGCCACGTGCGTCTCCCCCGGCCAGCGCGTGGACTCGAAGAACATCGGGCTTCCGCACCGCGGGCAGAAGGCTCGGCGAGCGCCGGGGCTCGACTCGTACCAGGTGGGTTGCGCCGCATCAGCGTCCACGGAGAACTGCTCGGCGGCGAAGCCTGCCCACGTGACGAAGGGCGCACCGTGGGCACGACGACAGTAGCTGCAGTGGCAGTGCGCCACCCACTTGGCCGGCAGCGACGCGCTAAAGCGGACGGCCCCGCACAGGCAGGCGCCGCGAGCGACAGGGTCGTTCATCGTGGTGCCCTGCGTCATTGCTTGACCATCGCCGCGATTTCGTTCGCCACGTCGGCGATCTTCTGCTTTCGTGCTGCGCCCTGGAACGTCGACAGCGCCTTGGCTCGGCGCTTCGCGTCCTGGGGCCGCAACTGGAGCCTGGCGAGCCACGCGACGTTCTCCCAGGGGCATGGCTCCACGAGCAGCGGGTAGATCTTCATCCCGCCTTCTTCGTGCCGGTCGAAGAGGCGGGGAATCTCCTGCCTGCGCACGAACTCGGAGCTCAGGAACGGGGCCGAGATCAGCAGCAGGCCCAGCCGGGCGCTCAACATCATCTCGTGGAGCTGCTCGAACCAACCCTCTCCGACGCGCAGCTTGCTGTCGTCGCAGAGGGAGACCAGGCCCTCTGCCTGCAGGACGGCCAGCTGCTCGGTGATCGCCTGAAGCCACTTGGTGTCGTCGTGGCTGTAGCTGATGAACAGTCGATTGCGATCACCCATTCGAGCCTCCCGAACGGCAGCGAGATGGTCGATGCTACTCCGCGATGGAGGGTGGGCGTGGGGCCTTCGACAGGCTCAGG
>DATKCI010000018.1:0-15974 GCA_035513255.1 Piscinibacter sp.
CGATCGACTACCTGGTGAAACCCTTCGACGAGCCGCGGCTCGCGAACACGGTGACGCGGCTGCGCGAGCGGCTTGCGCAGTCGGCCACACCGCCCGGCGGCGGCGCCCTCGACGAGGTGATCGACCGGCTGTCCGCCGAGCTGCGCCAGCGCGCGGCGCCGCAGGGCCATCTGCAGTGGATCAAGGCGTCGGTCGGAAGCAGCGTGCGCTTGATCCCGGTCGAGCAGGTCGCCTACCTGCGCGCCGATGAGAAGTACACGCTGGTCGTCTGGGATGGCGGCGAGGCGCTGATCCGCAAGACGATTCGGGAACTGGCCGATGAACTGGATCCCGAGCGCTTCGCACAGGTGCACCGCTCGGTGATCGTCAACCTGCACCAGGTGTCGCAGGTGAACCGGGGGCCGAACGAGACGGCCGAGATTCAGTTGAAGGGTCGCAAGGAGCTGCTGCCGGTGAGCCGCAGCTTCGTGCACGTGTTCAGGCAAATGTGAGCCGACGCAGCGTTGCACCTACCGCGAAGTCTCATTGAACCTGCGCATCGGCGGCGTGGTCCGCATGCGCCACCTTGTCGGCGGGCACCGGCCGCTTGCCGGTGACTTCGACACGCGGCAGCTGCACGGCAAGGACTTCCGCGGCGGGCTGCTCGAGCATGGCCGTTCCGATGGCCAGCGTGCCGCCTGCGAGCACGCAGAAGACGAGGGCGGCTGAGAAGAATCGGTCGAACATGCTGGCTCCTGGTAGTGATGCGACGCGAGGGGTGGCGTCGAAGTGAACTTTAGGAGCGGGCGCGCCGCGCAGAAAGCGCTCTGCGACGAAGCGCGGAAACGGCGTGCTGGAACGCCGATCGCGGCGACGGGAGTGTGATCGACGACCGCGAATCCGGGACCGCGGCTTCTGCCGACGGCTCAATTGGCCGCGGAATCGGTCGATATCGCGGGGATCAAGCTGCGGGCATCGCACCAGAATCGCCTGCCGACACGCCTTTGGGAGACTCATGTCATGTCCATTTTTCGCGCTCATCCGTCCGTCGGACGTCGCCTCGGCCTGGGCTTCGCCGCACTCGTCGCCCTGATGTGCGCGATGGCCACGGCCGCCGGCCTCGGCTCCGGGGCGCTGGGCCGCCACCTCGAGCAGATCGTCGAGATCAACAACCCGAAGACCGATCTGGCGCATCAACTGCTGGGCGAGATCAACGAAATGGCGATCCTCGCGCGCTCGATCGCGCTGCTGACCGACCTGAGGGAAATCGAAGCCGACATCAAGGCCATGGAGGCGGCGCTCGCACGCTACCAGCAGGCTGAGAACGCGCTTGACGGCCTCGTGGCGGGGGGCGACGGGACCGAGAACGAGCAGCGGCTGATGACCCTCATCAAGGAAAGTCAGGCCAAGACCGTTCCGGAGATCAAGGACGCGGTGCGCAACGGGCGCGAAGGTGCAAACGTCGAGGCGGTGATGGGCTTGACGCTGCGCGTGAAGCCGGCCGAGACGGTGTGGCGGCAGCAGGTCGCCGAGCTGATCCAGCACGAGGCCCAGAAAAACCAAGCCGCGTTCGAGATGGCGCAGCGCGTGCAGCGCAACACCCTCAACATCGTGCTGGGCGTCACCGCGCTGGCGCTCGGCCTCGGCGTGCTGCTGGCCTGGCGCATCACCCGCAGCGTCACGCATCCGATCCACAGCGCAATCCGCGTGGCCGAGCGCATCGCCCAGGGCGACCTGTCGTCCACCGTTGCCGTGCATTCGCGCGACGAGATTGGCCGGCTGCTGCAGGCCATCGCCGGCATGCAGGACCGGCTGCGCACGCTGGTGGGCGACATCCGCCAGTCGGCCGAATCGATCTCGACCGCGTCGGTGGAGATCGCCACCGGCAACCACGACCTCAGCCACCGCACCGAACAGCAGGCGGCGAGCCTGCAGAAGACGGCATCGAGCATGGAGCAGTTGACCGGCACCGTGCGCCACAACGCCGATTCGGCGCGGCAGGCCGATCAGCTGGCGAGCTCGGCGTCGGAGACGGCGGCCCGCGGCGGCGCGGTGGTGGACCAGGTGGTCAGCACGATGGCCGACATTTCGGCCAGCTCGAAGAAGATCGCCGACATCATCGGCGTGATCGACGGCATCGCGTTCCAGACCAACATCCTGGCGCTGAACGCGGCGGTGGAAGCCGCGCGCGCCGGCGAGCAGGGCCGCGGCTTCGCGGTCGTGGCCGGCGAGGTGCGCAGCCTCGCGCAGCGCAGCGCCGAAGCGGCCAAGGAAATCAAGGCGCTGATCAGCGCCTCCGGAGAGCGTGTCGATTCAGGCGCCAAGCTCGTGACCGACGCCGGTGCGACGATGCGCGAGATCGTCGCGTCGATCCAGCGCGTGACCGACATCATGTCGGAGATCACCGCATCGACCAGCGAACAGAGCAACGGCATCGGCCACGTGAGCGGCGAAGTGAATCAGCTCGACCAGATGACGCAGCAGAACGCCTCGCTGGTGGAGGAGAGCGCCGCTGCGACGGAGAGCCTGAAGGAACAGGCGCAGCGCCTCGCGCAGGCGGTGCGCGCGTTCACGTTGCGGGGCGAGGAAGCGGCTGCGGCTTGACGGTCATGCCGGCGAAAGCCGGCATGCACTGGGGGCACGGCTGCAATCATGAGTGGGTACCGCGTTCGCCGGTACGACGCGCGTGCTGCGTCAGCCGAAGTGGCAGATGTAGTGCAGCGTCTTCGACACTTCGATGTCGAAGGACGACTTCCCAGGCACCTCGAACGACTGGCCTGCGCCATAGCTCGTCCAACCTTCCTCCCCGGCCAGCCTCACGCGGCATTCACCGTCGACCAGCTCCATCACCTCCGGCGCGCCGGTGTTGAAGGTCAGCGTCGACGGCAGGACGACCCCCACGCTCTTTTTCGTTCCGTCGGCCAGTTCGATGCCGTGCGAGACGCACTTGCCGTCGAAGTAGACGTTGGCCCGCGGATCGATCTTCACGTTGCCCAGGTCGGTCATGCTGCTCACTCCTCGTTCTTCAGCCGCGGCAGCGACGAGCCGCTGCCGGGCAGCAGCAGGCCGGCGTTCGCATAGGTCGCGAGCTTGTTGCGAGTGTCCTCGATGTCGAGGTTGCGCATCGTCAGCTGGCCGATGCGGTCCTGCGGCGAGAACGTGGATTCGCCCTTTTCCATCGTCAGCCGCTCCGGCTTGTAGCTCAGGTTGGCCGATTCGGTGTTGAGGATCGAGTAGTCGTTGCCACGCCGCAGTTCCACCGTGACTTCGCCCGTCACCGCGCGGGCGACCCAGCGCTGCGCCGTCTCGCGCAGCATGATCGCCTGCGGGTCGAACCAGCGTCCCTGGTACAGCAGACGACCCAGCCGGCGGCCGTTGTCGCGGTACCGCTCGATCGTGTCTTCGTTGTGGATGCCGGTCACGAGGCGCTCGTAAGCGATGAACAGCAGCGCGAGGCCGGGCGCCTCGTAGATGCCGCGGCTCTTCGCCTCGATGATGCGGTTCTCGATCTGGTCGCTCATGCCCAGGCCGTGGCGCCCGCCGATGCGGTTGGCCTCCATCAGCAGCTCCACCGGATCGGTGAACTCGCGCCCGTTCAGCGCCACCGGCTGGCCTTCGTCGAAGCGCACCGACACCGTCTCGCGCTTGACCTCCACGTCGTCGCGCCAGAACGCCACTCCCATGATCGGCTGCACGATCGTCATGCCGCTGTCCAGCCGCTCGAGGTCCTTGGCTTCGTGCGTGGCGCCGAGCATGTTCGAGTCGGTCGAATAGGCCTTCTCGGCGGACATCTTGTAAGCGAAGCCGGCCTTCTGCATGAACGCCGACATCTCGGCGCGCCCGCCGAGCTCGTCGATGAAGGCCTGGTCCAGCCAGGGCTTGTAAATGCGCAGCGCCGGATTGGTCAGCAGCCCGTAGCGGTAGAAGCGCTCGATGTCGTTGCCCTTGAAGGTGCTGCCGTCGCCCCAGATATCGACCTCGTCCTCCTTCATCGCGGCCACGAGCATCGTGCCGGTGACGGCGCGCCCGATCGGCGTGGTGTTGAAGTAGGTGATGCCCGCCGTGGAGATGTGGAAGGCCCCGCACTGCAGCGCGGCGATGCCTTCGGACACGAGCTGGGCGCGGCAGTCGACCAGCCGTGCGCGCTCGGCGCCGTACTGCATTGCGCGGCGCGGGATGTCGTCGTAGTCGGGCTCGTCGGGCTGTCCCAGGTTCGCGGTGTAGGCGTAGGGAATGGCCCCCTTGTTGCGCATCCAGTGCAGGGCGGCGCTGGTGTCGAGGCCGCCGGAGAACGCAATGCCGACCTTCTGGCCGGTGGGGAGGTGCTGGAGGATGGTGGTCATGTGCGGTTGAAGCTGGGACGGGAAAACGTGACGGTGTAGCGTGCCGGACCCGCTATTTTCGGTGCATTCGGCAGAAGGCCGGTTTTTGCGGTGTTAGTTCGCGGGTCGGGGTCGCCACGCGGCGGTCTAATGACGAGCGCGGGGCAGCTTTTGACCACCCACACAATGAGCCATCGCCCACCGATCGTCGACCTGTTCCCGATGCCGGACTCCGAGGCGGTGCTCACGCGCCTGTTCGAAGTCAGCCCGGAGCCGGTGACGGTCACCGAACTGGAGACGGGGCGTCTGCTGACCGTGAATCCGGCGTTCGCCGCGATGACCGGCTATGCGAGCTCCGAGCTGGTGGGCCGCCGTGCGGTGGACCTCGGCCTGTGGGTCGACCCCCAACAGCGCGAGCGCTACATCGAACGGCTTCGCGCCGAAGGCCGGGTGGACGATTTGGCCGTGGTGTTCCGCTCCAAGCAGGGCCTGCGGCTGCCGCTTCGGGTGTCGGCGACGCTATTGAACCAGAACGGCACCAGCTACCTCGTCGCGGTATTCAGCGACGTGAGCGGCCGCGAGCGCGGCCGGCTCCAGTACGAAGCCATCCTGGACAACGCCGTGGTCGGCATCGCGTTCACGCGCGACCGCGTGTTCCAGCACGCGAACCCGCGCTTCGAAGAAATGTTCGGTTGGCCGGTGGGCGCGATCGCCGGGCAGAGCGGCCGCGTGGTCTGGCCCGACGACGACGCCTACGCCGAGATCGGACGTCGCGCCGGGCCGCTGCTCGCGAACTGCCAGGTGTTCGAAGGCGAGTTCCAGATGGCGCGCCGCGACGGCAGCGGCTTCTGGGCCAGCGTGCGCGCGCGCGCCATCGACCCCGAGCAGCCGGTCACCGGCGGCTCGATCTGGATCATCGACGACGTGACCGAGCGCCGCTGCGTCGAGCGGGCGCTGGCGGCTGCCAAGGAGCAGGCCGAGGCGGCGAACAAGGCCAAGAGCGCTTTCCTTGCCAACACCAGCCACGAAATCCGCACACCGCTGAACGGTCTGCTCGGTCTCGTGCGCCTCGCGCTCACCCCCGGGGTCGACGGCGCGAAGCAGCGCGAGTACCTCGAACGCATCCAGGACAGCGCCGAAGCGCTGGCCGGCACGATCACCGACATCCTCGATCTCTCGAAGATCGAGGCCGGCCGCCTGTCGCTCGAACACCTCGCGTTCGATCTGCACGCGCTGCTGAACACGCTGCGCAACGCGTATTCGGAGCTGGCGCGGGCCAAGGGCCTCGCGTTCCGCTTCGAGATCGCCGCCGACGTGCCGCGCTGGGTCAACAGCGATCCGGTGCGCTTGCGGCAAATCCTCGGCAACTTCGCCAACAACGCGCTGAAGTTCACCGACCGCGGATTGATCGAAGTGAAAGTCAGCGCCTTGCCCGCCGGACAGGTTCGCCTCGAAGTCAACGACACCGGCCCCGGCGTGTCCGACGAACTGCTCCCGCGCCTGTTCCAGCCGTTTTCCCAGGCCGACAACTCGACGACGCGGCAATACGGCGGCACCGGCCTGGGCCTGAGCATCTGCCGGCAGCTGGCTGAGCTGATGGGCGGGCAGGTCGGCGTCGTGAGCACGCCGGGCGAGGGCAGCTGTTTCTGGGCCGAGCTGCCGCTCGCCCGCGCACCGGCGCAGCGCGAGCGCCACGCGCAGCGCGACACGGCGATCGACGCGCTGCGCGGCAGGCGCGTGCTGCTCGCCGAGGACAACGTGGTCAACACGCTGGTGGCCGAGGCCTTGCTCAAGCAATGGGGCGTTCAGGTCACCGCGGTGAGCAACGGCGCCGACGCCATCGAAGCTGTCGAGCGCGAACGCGGCGGCTTCGACGCGGTGCTGATGGACCTGCAGATGCCGGTGCTCGGCGGCATCGACGCGACGATCGCGATTCGCCGCCGCCACAGCGAGGCCACGCTGCCGATCATCGCGCTGACGGCTGATGTGCTGGTCTCGGAGCGCGAATCGGCGCTGCGCCACGGCATGAACGATTTCCTGTCCAAGCCCATCGACCCCGACCGGCTCGCCCATGCGCTCGCGCGCTGCTTGCGCCACGCGGGCCGCCGGGCCACGGCGGCGTGACGCAGGTCCTCCCGGTCGGCGCAGCCGGTTAAGCTCATGGGACGCTTGTTCCGTCTTCCGTTCATGGCTTCGACACCGTCCGATTCGCCGCACGTCGCGCCACCGGCGCCGATGGACGAACACGACGCGGTGCCGGCCGGCACGCGTTTCGGCGAGCTCGAGATCGTGCGCGTGTTGGGCGTGGGTGGCTTCGGCATCGTCTACCTCGCGCTCGACCATGCTTTGCAGCGCCAGGTCGCGTTGAAGGAGTACATGCCGGTCTCGCTGGCCGGCCGCGGCAAGGACCGGATGGTGTCGCTGCGATCGAGCGCGCACGCGCAGACCTATGCGCTGGGCCTGCGTTCGTTCATCAACGAGGCACGGCTGCTGGCGCGCTTCAACCACCCGTCGCTGGTCAAGGTCTACCGCTTCTGGGAAGAGAACGGCACCGCCTACATGGTGATGCCCTACCTGGAGGGCCGCACGCTGCGCGACGTGCGCCACGCGATGACCGAGCCGCCCACCGAAGCGTGGCTGCGCACGGTGATCGACCCCTTGCTGGACGCGTTGGAGCTGCTGCACCGCGAGGGCGTGTACCACCGCGACATCGCCCCCGACAACGTGCTGCTGCCGCCTGGCGAAGCACCGGTGCTGCTCGACTTCGGCGCCGCGCGCCGCGCGATCGGCGACCGATCGCAGACCTTCACCGCGATCCTCAAGCCGAGCTACGCACCGATCGAGCAGTACGCCGAGGTCGTGCAGCTGCGCCAGGGGCCGTGGACCGACTTGTACGCGCTGGGCGCCGTCGTCTACTTCCTGCTGCGCGGCGTACCACCGCCTCCAGCCACCGCGCGCGCCGTGCAGGACGACGTGCCGCTGCTGCTCGACCAGGGCACCTCCTGTGTTTCGCCGCGCTTCCTCGCCGCGATCGAATGGGCGCTGGCGGTGCGGCCCATCGACAGGCCGCACGACGTGGCGGCGCTGCGCGAGGTGCTCGATGGCCGTGCCGAGGTGCCCGAGCGAACACCCGGCGGCACGACCGTGCCGCAGCACAGGCTGCTGCCGCCCGGCGAGGCGCAGTCCTTCGCGCCGACCTTGCCGCTGGCGCCGGCCGCGGTGGACATCACGCAGACGATGGCCCGACCGCGCGCGAGCGCCGGCGAGACGACCGTGATGCCGAGCCGCCCGACGCTCGACGAGCCGCCGTGGCGCCGCGCGCCGCACGGCCGCGCGTGGGTGCTGGCCGGCCTGGGCGCGCTCGCCGCCGTGGTTGCCGGCGCCTGGTTGGCCGGCGGACAGTCCGTGCCGATCGAGCCTGCGGCGAGCGCGGTGTCCGCTGAGTCACTGCCTCGAGCCGCCCCGGCCTTACCCGCTGCGGCCAGCGACCCGGCGCAAGCCGCGGTCATGTCCCCGAGCGAGGCTCACACGGTGCCGGTCAATGCCTCGACGGCGCCGCCGAAGCGACCCGCCGCTCCACCGGGCCCGCGCCAGGCCTGCGGTTCCCGCAACTTCCTCGCGCTGGCCGCGTGCATGGAACAGCAATGCACGAAGCCGCGCTTCAAGGCGCACCCCGAATGCGTCGACGTGCTCGAACTGATGAAAAGCCGCCGACACGCCGAAGAGTCGGCGTGGGGGTCATGAGTCGAGTGCCGACAAGAACTGCCTGAGCTCCGGCGTCTGCGGCGAGCCGAACAGCGCCTGCGGCGAGCCCACTTCGTGGATGCGGCCCGCATGCATGAAGACCAGCCGGTCCGAGACCTTGCGCGCGAAGTTCATCTCGTGCGTGACCATCAGAAGCGTCATCCCCTCGTTGGCCAGCGACTCGACGACGCGTAGCACCTCGCCGACCAGTTCCGGGTCCAGCGCCGACGTGATCTCGTCGCACAGCAGCACCGCCGGCTCCATCGCGAGCGCGCGCGCGATCGCCACGCGCTGCTGCTGGCCACCGGACAACTGCTCGGGCTTCGCGTCGAACTTCTCCGACAGTCCCACGCGGTCAAGCAGCTTGCGCGCCTGCTCGACCGCCTGCGGCGAGTGGCGCTTCTTCACGAGCGTGGGCGCGAGCATCACGTTGCGCCCGACGCTCAGGTGCGGGAACAGGTTGAAGCTCTGGAACACCATGCCCACACGCTGCCGCAGGGTCCGCATCGCCGTGGCGTTGCCATGCAGCAGCGGCTGGCCGTCGACGCTGAGCGCGCCTTCCTCGAAGGTCTCCAGCCCGTTGATGCAGCGCAGCAGCGTGCTTTTGCCGGAGCCGCTCTTGCCGATGATGGCGATCACCTCGCCCGGCTCGACATTCAGGTCGATGCCCTTGAGCACCTCGTTGTCGCCGAAGCGCTTGCGCAGGCCCTTGATCTCAACGATGGCCATGCAGCCTCCTTTCCAGCGTGCGGCTCCAGGCCGAAATCGGATAACACAGGGCAAAGTACATCAGCGCCACGCAGGCGTAGACGGTGAACGGACGGAACGTGGCGTTGGTGATCATCGTGCCGGCCTTGGTGAGTTCGACGAAGCCGATCACCGAAGCGAGCGCCGTCCCCTTGATCACCTGCACCAGAAACCCCACCGTCGGCGGCACGGCCACGCGCAGTGCCTGCGGGCCGATCACGTGGCGCAGCTGCTCGCGCAGGTTCAGTGCCAGCGCCTGCGACGCTTCCCACTGGCCCTTGGGCACCGCGTCGACGCAGCCGCGCCAGATCTCGGTCAGGAAGGCGCTGCTGTACAGCGTGAGCGCCAGCGCCGCGGCGACCCACGCCGAGACGTTCACGCCGAACAGCGCGAGGCCGAAGTAGGCCAGGAACAACTGCATCAGCAGCGGCGTGCCCTGGAACAGCTGCACGTAGCCGGCGACCAGCGTGGAGGCGCCGCGCCACTTCGCGATGCGCACGACCAGCAGCGCCAGGCCCACCGCACCGCCGCCGACGAAGGCGATCAGCGACAGCAGCACCGTCCAGCGAGCCGCGAGCAGCAGGTTGCGAAAGACATCCCAGAGAGTGAAATCGACCATCGCAGTCGCCTCAACGGCCGAAGATGAAACGCGGCCCCGCCCAATGCAGCAGGCGCCGCAGCGCGATCGCGAGGACGAGGTAGACCAGCGTCGCGACGATGAAGGCCTCGAACGCCCGGAAGCTGCGCGACTGGATCAGGTTGGCGGCGTACGACAGCTCCTGCACCGAGATCTGGCCGCACACCGCGGAGCCCAGCATCACGATGATGATCTGGCTCACGAGGGCGGGCCACACGCGCTTCAGCGCCGGCGGCAGCACGACGCGGGTGAACACCTGCGCCTCGCTGAGCGCCAGGCTTCTGGCCGCTTCGATCTGGCCGCGCGGCGTGGTGGCGATGCCGGCTCGCACGATTTCCGCCGCGTAGGCGCCGAGGTTGATCACCATCGCGAGCACCGAGGCGGACTCCGGCGACAGCCGCAGGCCCAGGCTCGGCAGACCGAAGAACAGGAAGAACAGCTGCACGATGAACGGCGTGTTGCGGATCAGCTCTACATAGGCGCCGACCACGGCGCGCAGCCATGCACGGCCGTGCTCGCGCGCCCAGGCGCAGGCGATGCCGAGCGACACACCCACGGCGGCCGACACGGCGGTCAGCGCGAGAGTGAGCGCCGCGCCGCGCGCCAGCAAGGGCCACTCGGCGAGGACCGACGGAAAGTCGAAGACGATCAAGGCAGATCGCCGGCCGGACGGCCGAGCCACTTCAGCGCCATCTTGTCGAGGTCGCCGGACTTCTTCGCCGCGGCGATGACGTCGTTGACCTTCAGCCGCAGCGCGTCCTGGCCCTTCGCGACACCGATGAAGTTCGGCGAATCCTTCAGCAGCAGCTTGAACTCGGTGCCCAGCTGCGGGTTGCGCGCCATCATGTTGCCGGCCACCGACGCACCGGTGGCGATCAGCTGGACCTGGCCCGACACGTAGGCCGCCACGGTGCCGTTGTTGTCCTCGAAGCGCTTCACGTCCACCCCGGGCGGCGCGATCTTGCCGAGCTCCTGGTCTTCCATCGCGCCGCGCGTGACGCTGATCGTCTTTCCGCCGAGGTCGGCCGCCGTCTTCACGGCGAGCGTCTTCGGGCCGAACACGGCCTGGAAGAACGGCGAGTAGGCGGCGGTGAAGTCGATCACCGCCTCTCGCTCCGGGTTCTTGCCAAGCGTGGAGATCACGAGGTCGGCCTTGCGTGTTTGCAGATACGGAATGCGGTTGGCGCTCGTGACCGGTACGAGATCGACCTGCACGCCCAGCTTGGCCCCGATGTAGTGGGCCATGTCGACGTCCAGACCCTGGGGCTTGAGGTCGGTGCCGACGAAGCCGTACGGCGGAAAGTCGGTGGGAACGGCGATCGCAATGCGCTTCTTGGCCATCACGTCGTCGAGCGCGTTTTGCGCCTGCACGGCGCCCGGCAGCCACAGCGCGGCGGCCGCCAGCAGGCTCATGGATTTCAGGAAGGAACGGGGGGTCATCGCGGTTTCTCCAGTCGGGGGGCGGGCAACAGGGACGTGAACAGGCGCTTGCCCGGGGCGCGCTGGGTACGCTTGGTTGTATGCAAGGCTTGTGCCGGCAGCTCGGTCGGGCGGCCGACCGGTGCGAGCGCCGCACGCAGCGGCGCGAGCGGATCGGCGGCCGCGTGCGGGCTCAGGTGCGCCGCAACGTTCTCGATGTGCTGCCGCATCAGCGCGATCGCCTGCGTATTGTCGCCGCGTTCGAGCGCGGCGACGATGCCGGCATGCTCGCGGCACGACGCCGCGGCCTCGTGGTTGGACTGGTACAGCGTGGCGATCAGCGTGGTGCGTGCGGTGAGGTCGCGCAGGATGTCGGCCAGCGTCATGTTGCCGGCGCATTCGGCGAGGCAGACATGGAAGTCGCCGAGCAGGAAGCTGCGTTCGCCGGCGTCGGCAGCCGCCACCGCGGCCTTCTCCTGCGAGAGGTGCTGCTTCAGGCGCTTCACGGCGGTGCGATCGAGCGGGCTGGGCAGCGCCTGCAGCAGCCCGGTCTCGATGACCTGCCGTGCGGCGAAGGTCTCGCGTGCGTCGTCGCGGGACGGCTGCACGACGAACCAGCCGCGGCGCGAGTTCACCTCGACCATGCCGCGGGCGGCCAGGCGCGCCAGCGCTTCGCGCACGATGGTGCGGCTCACGCCGAAGAGGTCGGCCAGCTGCTGCTCGCCCAGGCGCGCGCCGGGGGCGAGCTTTTGCGCGAGGATCGCGTCGACGATGCGGTCCGCAATATGTTGGGGCTTGGTCGAGTCGGTCATTGCACCAGGTTGATGCATTCTTTGGTTGTATACAAGGGGGGTTGCACCAAGTTGAGCGAGATGCGCCATGTCACGCAAGGAGCGTACCGGGGCGCCCCGTCCAAGGGTTTGCCCCGACGCCTCGACGTCACCGAGGCGCCAGACCGTGCGCGATGCTTGCGCTATATCGAGGGGCTGCCCCCTGAAAGGAGTCCCCGTGCCGAATGTCCCCGCCGATCGCCCGCATCTGAAGCACTGGCCGAAGCGCCTGCCGCGCGAACTGGTCGTTCCCGAGACCTCGCTGTGGGTCAACATGGAAGTCGCGGCGCTGCGGTATCCGGACAAGCCGCTTTACCTCTTCTTCGGCCGTGCCCTGACGTTCCGCGAGGCCAAGGTTCAAGCCGAGGCCGTGGCGGGCTGGCTGCAAGACCGCGGCGTGCGCGAAGGCGATCGGGTGCTGCTGTACATGCAGAACTGCCCGCAGTACGCCGTGGCGTACTACGCCATCCTGCGCGCGAACGCGATCGTCGTGCCGGTGAACCCGATGAACCGGGCGGAGGAGCTGACGCACTACATCACCGACGCCGGCGCGCGCGTGGCGATCTGCAGCGCCGACCTGGCCGGCATCGTCGAAGCCGCCAACGCGCAGGTGCCCGCAGCCGAGCGCATGGAGCAGGTGCTGGTGACGCGCTATGCGGACGCGATGCCGGTCGACACCGATGCGGACCTGGCCCCGCCGCCGGTGATGGACGCCTGGCTGCGCGCCGACCCGCCGCTGCCGGCCGGCTGCCGGCGTTGGACCGACGTGCTCGCCGAGAACGCGGCGCCGGGCCCGCACACGGCCGGCATCGACAGCCTGGCGCTGCTGCCCTACACGTCGGGCACCACCGGCAACCCCAAGGGCTGCATGCACACGCACCGCACGCTGATGCACAACGTGGTCGGCGGCGGCGTGTGGGGCTATGCCGGCGCGGAGGCGGTCAGCCTGGGCGTGGTGCCGATGTTCCACATCACCGGGATGATGTACGGCGTGCTGTCGCCGGTGTTCTGCGGCAGCACCGTGGTGCTGATGCCGCGCTGGGACCGCGAACTCGCCGGTCGGATGATCTCGCGCTACCGGGTCACGCACTGGACCTGCATCCCGACGATGATCATCGATCTCTTCGGCAGCCCGAACTACGCGAGCTTCGACCTGAGCAGTCTGCGCTACCTGAGCGGCGGCGGCGCGGCGATGCCCAAGGCCGTGGCCGAGCGGCTGCGCGACGAGTTCGGGCTGATGTTCGCCGAAGGCTACGGCCTCACCGAGACGGCAGCGCCCAGCCACGCGAACCCGCCGGAATCGCCGAAGCTGCAGTGCCTGGGCATGCCGATTTTCGGCGTCGACTCGCGGGTGGTCGATCCGGTCACGCTGACCGAACTGCCGCCCGGCGAGATCGGCGAGATCATCACGTCCGGCCCGATGGTCTTCAAGGGCTACTGGCGCCATCCGGAAGCGACGAAGGCGGCGTTCGTCGAGTTCGAAGGCAAGCCCTTCTTTCGAACCGGCGACCTCGGCTGCATGGACGAAGACGGCTACTTCTTCCTCACCGACCGGCTCAAGCGGATGATCAACGCGAGCGGCTTCAAGGTGTGGCCGGCCGAAGTGGAACTGCTGCTGTACAAGCACCCGGCGGTGCAGGAAGCCTGCATCATCGCGGCGAAGGACGCCTACCGCGGCGAGACCGTGAAGGCCGTGATCGTGCTGCGCCGCGAGGCCCAAGGCAAGACGATGCCGGAGGACATCATCACGTGGGCGAAGGAGCACATGGCGGCCTACAAGGTGCCGAAGATCGTCGAGTTTGTCGAGGCCTTGCCGAAGTCGGGCGCGGGCAAGGTGATGTGGCGGCTGCTGCAGGACCAGGAGGCGCACAAGCCATCGTCGTGATGGGTCGCCTGGCCGCGTGGCCGTCTGGATCGCTGGAGGAGTGGCACAAACGCAACCGTGTCGAGAGCTCGCGTCGGTTCTGCGGATGTGCGCAGCGGGTTTGCGTTTATCGTACGGCCGCTGCACATTTCCACGCACACATCACGACGGAGCCTCAGCGTGCGATCCATGACCCCGGTTCTTCCGCTGTTGGCAGGCGCGCTGGCGATGCAAGTGTCCGGTGCCCTCGCGCAGGCGGTCAGCGAGGAAGAAGAGCTGGCGCTCGTCTACGGCGACAAGTCGACGGTCAGCATCGCGACCGGCACGCCGCAGTCGTTGCGCCGCGCGCCGGCAGTGGCCACCGTCATCACCGCGCAGGAGATCGCGGCGATGGGTGCAGTGAACCTCGATGACGTGCTGGAGACGGTGCCCGGGATCCATGTCGGACGCAGCAACGTCAACTACACGCCCCTCTACCTCATCCGCGGCATCCACAGCGAGTTCAATCCGCAAACGCTGATGCTGCAGAACGGCGTGCCGATGACGACGATGTTCATCGGCAACCGGGGTCTGGGCTGGGGCGGCCTGCCGGTCGAAAACATCGCCCGCATCGAAATCATTCGCGGCCCCGGCTCGGCGCTGTACGGCGCCGATGCCTATTCCGGGGTCATCAACATCATCACGAAGAATGCGGCCGACGTTGCCGGCACCGAGTTCGGCGTGCGTGCCGGGTCCTTCGACACGAAGGACGGCTGGGTCCAGCACGGCGGCACGCTGGGGCCGGTGGACGTGGCCGCGTACGTGCGGGTGGGGCATACCGACGGATTCAAGGAGATCGTCGGGGCCGATGCGCAGACGGGGCTCGACGCCTTGTTCATGACCTCGGCCAGCCTGGCCCCGGGGCCCGTGAACACCGGCTACGACTCGGTCGACGGCCACCTCGACCTGTCCTACGGTCAATGGCGGTTCCGGGGCGGCTACAAGCTGCGCGACAACGTCGAAAGCGGTGCCGGCGTGGCCGCCGCGCTCGATCCGGTGGGGCGACACCGGTCGGAACGCATCACGGCGGACCTGTCGCTCGGCGACCTGCAAATCGCTCGCGACCTGCGACTCGGTCTGATGGCCAGCTACTTCCACTACACGCAGAAGCTGACGACGCCGCTGCAGTTGTTCCCTCCCGGCGCCTTCGGCGGCGCGTTTCCCGACGGCGTGTTCGGCGCGCCGAACACGTGGGAGCGGCACCTGCGGCTGTCCGCGGTGGCGAGCTATTCCGGTCTGGAGGATCACCACTTGCGGCTCGGCCTGGGCCACGACAACCTGGATCTGTACCGCACGCAGGAGTTCAAGAACTTCACCATCGTCACCTCGGGGCCGGCGAAGGGCCTGCCCGTTCCGACGCCGGACGGGGCCGTGAGGGAGTTCCCTGTCGAAGAGTCCTTCCTGGTGCCGCATGGCCGCAAAGTGACCTACGTCTACGCGCAGGACGAATGGAACTTCGCCCGCGACTGGACGCTGACCGGCGGCATCCGGCACGACCGGTATTCCGATTTCGGCGCGACCACGAATCCGCGCGCGGCGCTGGTGTGGGACGCGAGCCTCGACCTGACCGCCAAGCTGCTCTACGGCCGCGCGTTCCGCGCGCCGGCGCTCACCGAGCAGCACAGCATCAACAACCCGGTGATCCGCGGCAATCCGAATCTGCGGCCTGAAACCATCGAGACCCTGGAGTCCGCCTTTGCATGGCAGGCGCGCCCCGACACGCATGTGAACCTGAGCCTGTTCCGCTACCGCATGAAGGACATCATTCGCACCACGGACGTGGGCGAAGGCACGACGATGTTCGACAACGTCGGCACACAGCGCGGGCACGGGGTGGAACTCGAAGCGAACTGGGACGTGCGCCACAACCTGCGCCTCGCCGGCCACTACGCCTACCAGCGTTCGACGGACGAGACCAGCGGCCAGGACGCGGGCTATGCGCCGCATCACCAGGTGTTCGCCCGCATGGACTATGGCTTTGCCGGCGGTTGGCTGTTCAGCGCGCAGGCCAAGCATGTGGCCGACCGCAAGCGCGCTCCGACCGACCTGCGGCAGGACGACATCGCCGACTTCACCACCGCCGATGTGACGTTGCGCACCACGCGCGGCAAGGACCGATGGAATCTGGCCGCATCGGTGCGCAACCTGTTCGACGCCGATGTGCGCGAGCCCAGCCTCGCCCCCGGCGTGTCGCTGCCCGACGACCTGCCGATGGCCGGGCGCTCACTCTACGTGCAGGCGGTCTACCGCTTCTAGTACAGCGTCCCCCAAATCCCTTGCCGAATGAAAGCGATGGATTCGTCCGCCAGGCTAGGCGCAAACCGGAGCGATACCGAGTGGTATCGCGAGGATTTGCAACGACGCATGGCGGGCGAAGACGCGCTTTCATGGCA
>DATKCI010000019.1:0-3989 GCA_035513255.1 Piscinibacter sp.
CCGGCTTTCGCCGGGATGACACCGGAATGACACAACGGCGGAGGGCGTGGCGGGCAGTTGGGGTAGCATTTGCATCTCGAACACCCAATCCAACACGCCACTATTGTCTTACTTGCATGCCACACACAGTCTCTTGTATACTTTCTCCCAAGGTGATGCCATGAACGACAACACAACCCCCGAAACCGCCGAGAACTGGTCGCTCACCGTCGGCGAGGACACACGTCCTCGCCCGGGCCGCGCCAACGACATCCGCGCAACGCTCCAGGAGGAGATCGAAAGCGGCAAGCTGCCACCCGGCGCCACGCTCGACGAGCGCGCGCTGGCGGCTCGCTTCGACGTGTCGCGCACGCCGGTCAGAGAAGCTCTGCAACAGCTCGCCGCGCGCGATTTGGTGCGCATTGCGCCGCGCCAGGGCGTCACCGTCGCCCGGCTGTCGATCAGCAAGGTGCGCGCGATGCTCGAGTTCATCGGCGAGCTGGAGGCGCTGTGCGCCAAGCTCGCCGCGCGCCGCGTCGACGACGACGTACGCCATGCGCTCGACGAAGCCGTTCGCCGCTGCCAGCAAGCCGCCGTCGAGGGTGGCGCGGCCGACTACGCGTTGGCCAATGCCTTCTTCCACGAAGCCATCTACGCCGGCAGCCACAACCCCTACCTCGCCGAGCAGATCCGGCTCGCACGCCGGCTGCTGCAGCGCTACCGCGTGAAGGACTTCCAGAACAAAAGCCAGATCTCGCGCTCGCTGCAGGACCACCTGCAGATCGCGCGCGCCATTCAGGCCGGCGACGAAGAGACCGCCGCGAAGGCCATGCTGCTGCACGTGCCCGCGGGCACCACCGGCTTCTCGGACTTTCTCGCCAAGGTGCCGACCCACTTCTTCGAGGCCGAATCGGCCCCGGACGCCTGAGCCTCATCCGTTGGAGATCACGATGCCCCGCTCGCCCCGCTCCGTCGACGTGCCCGGCCTGGCGCACAACGCCCCGATCCCGGTGGCCGCGCGCGTGGGCCCGCTGCTGTGCTCGTCGGCGATCGCGGGCAAGGATCCATCGACCGGCCAGTTGCCGGCCGACAGCGGCATTCAGGTGCGCCTGGCCTTCGCCAACATGCAGCGCGTGCTTGCAACGGCCGGCGCCTCGCCCGCCGACGTCGCCAAGCTCAGCGTGACCCTTTCGGACGACAGCGCACGCGAGGCGGTCAACGCCGAGTGGCTGGCGCTGTTCCCTGATCCCGCCGACCGGCCTGCGCGCCATGTCGTGGTGCACGCGCTGCAGCACGGCCTGGCGCTGCAGCTCGAATTCATCGCCCTGATCCAGAAAGAAGGCTGACCGTGATCATCGACTCCCACGCCCACATCGTCATGCCGCCCGAGAGCTTCCGCTACATGGCGGAGCTGGTCGGCGGCCGCGCCAACCCGTCGACCACGCCGAAGGTGCCCGACACCTCGGTGCGCAAGATGGCCGAAGAGCTCGTGCGCAGCATGGACGGCGTCGGCACCGACCTGCAGTTCATCTCGCCGCGCCCCTATCTGCAGATGCACTCGGTGAAGCCGGGGCGTGTCACCGAGCTGTGGTCGCGCCACTGCAACGACCTGATCGCACGCTTCGTCGAGATGTTCCCGAACCGCTTTCGCGGCGTGGCGGGGCTGCCGCAGTACATGAACGAGCCGCCCACCGAGCGCGCGATTCCGGAGCTGCGCCGCTGCGTCGAGCAACTGGGCTTCGTCGGCTGCCTGATCAACCCGGATCCGACCGAAGGCGAAGGCCCGACGCCGCCCGGCCTCGGCGATCCGTTCTGGCACCCGCTGTACCAGGCGATGACCGAGCTCGACGTGCCGGGCCTGATTCACTCGGCCGGCAGCTGCAGCGCGCGCGAGTCGTACACGCTGAAGTTCATCAACGAGGAAAGCATCGCGGTCATCTCGCTGCTCGGCGAGAAGGTGTTCGACCGCTTTCCGGACCTGAAGATTGTCGTCGCCCACGGCGGCGGTGCGATCCCCTACCAGATGGGCCGGTTTCGCTCGTGGACCGTGCGCAAGGGCGAGACGCAGACCTTCGACGAGCAGCTGCGCAAGCTGTACTTCGACACTTGCAACTACTCGAAGGAAGCGATCGAGCTGCTGCTGAAGGTGGCCAGCACCGACAACGTGCTGTTCGGCACCGAGAAGCCCGGCACCGGCAGCGCGCGCGATCCCATCAGCGGCCGCGACTACGACGACATGAAGCCGGTGATCGAGAGCATCGAGTGGCTCACGTCGAAGCAGCGCGACGACATCTTCGAATGCAACTGCAGGCGGATCTACACGCGCGCCTTCCGCCGCGACGACCAGTCCTAGGAGACACGACATGCCGATGACCCGCGAAGAGAACGAGTTGCTCACCCGCGTCGACGACGGCGCGCCCATGGGCGAGATGATCCGCCAGCACTACTGGATTCCGGCCGTTCCCGCCAGCAAGCTGGTGGCCGACGGTGCGCCGATCCGCGTGCGGCTGATGGGCGGCAACTACGTCGCCTTCCGCGCCACCGACGGCCGCGTCGGCGTGATCGACGAGCAATGCCCGCACCGCCGCGCGTCGCTCGCCCTCGCGCACAACGAGGACAACGGCCTGCGCTGCCTCTACCACGGCTGGAAGATCAACGTGCACGGCGAAGTGGTGGAGGCGCCCAACCACACCGGCGACCAGCAGAAGTTTTGCGAGCACGTGCGGGTCAACCGCTACGGTGTCGCCGAGCGCGGTGGCATCGTGTGGGTCTGGCTCGGCAAGGGCGAGACGCCGCCGAGGTTTCCCGACCTGCCTTTCGTCGACCTGCCCGAGACGCACCGCGCGGTAACGAGCCAGGAAGTGCCGACCAACTGGGTGCAGGCGGTCGAAGCATCGATGGATTCGTCGCACGTCGGCGTGCTGCACGAATCGACGACGCAGATCACCGCCGGCGGCGGCAACGAGCGCGTGCTGATGACGCAGGCGCTGGCGCCCAAGCTCGAGTTCGAAGACCGGCCCTACGGCTACCGCTACGCCGCGCTGCGCGCACTGCCGGACGACAAGGTCTACGCGCGGGTCAACAATTTCGTGATGCCCTGGTACGGCATCATCTGCCCGCCTGACGCGAAGGGGCCGAGCACGGTGTTCTTCTCGACGCCGGTCGACGACACGACGCACCGCGCCTGGTTCGTTCACTTCAACCCGCACCGCCCGCTGGGCATGACGGTGATGTCCGCGTCGCCCGATGTCTGGAGCTTCCCGCCGCTGCCGCCAGGCGGCCCCGAGAGCAACTGGGGCCAGAACCGCGACCTGATGAAACGCGGCCACGCGACCGGCTTTCCGCAGCACCTGGGCACCGAGGACTTCGCAATGTTCCTCAGCCAGGGCGCCATCTACGACCGCACGAAAGAGCAGCTCTGCTCTGCCGACGGCGCGGTGATGCGGGTGCGCAGCCTGCTGCTGAAGGCGGTGCGCGAGTTCCAGGCCGGCAAGACGCCGACGCTGGCCGACAACCCGCAGCTCGACTACTCGCAAGCCGTGTCGGTGGGCGGCGTGGTGCCGGCCGGCACCGACTGGCGCGTGCTGACGCAGGCCGCCTGACGCGCGGAGCCATGCAATGGTGACCGCCGACACCCTCACCGTGCGCGTCGCCGCCGCCGAGGCGTTGACGACGCACGTCAAGACCTTCCGGCTCGTCGCCGTCGACGGGTCCAGGCTGCCGGGCTACACACCCGGAGCGCATGTGCAGGTCCACATCCCGCCGGCACCCGGCCGGCGTGACACGGCGCAATGGCGCTCGTATTCGCTGATTCACTTCGATGCGGCCACAGACACCGCCGAGGCTGCCAACGAGTACCGCATTGCCGTGCGCCGGGAAGACGATGGCCGCGGCGGCTCGCGCTTCATGCACGAAGAGCTGCAGCGCGGCGACACGCTGACCTTGCGCCGGCCGCTGAACCACTTCCCACTCGAAGCGCCGCCCGAAGTCATTCTGCTGGCCGGCGGCAT
>DATKCI010000020.1:0-11255 GCA_035513255.1 Piscinibacter sp.
GGCGAGCTGAAGACCCCGTCGATCACGCTGTACAAGTACGTCGACGGCAAGAAGGTGCCGCTGGAGTGAGCGGTATCGCTTGACGACAAGGGCGCCCGAGGGCGCCCTTTTTCGTAGCCCGGATGAAATCCGGGAGCGGCGATCGCGTCGAAAGCCGGCCCCGGATTTTATCCGGGCTACGAATTCATTCGTCCGCGGGACTCTGTCGGTAGTAGTCGGCGAGCAAGCCATAGAGCTGCGGATGCTCCGCCCGCATCTCCCGCGGCGCGACGAAGAACACTTCCGACGCGACCGCGAAGAATTCGTCGACCGACTCCGCGCCGTACGGATCGAGCAACGTGTCGCAGGCCGCGTCGACGCGGTCGCAGAAGGCGGCGTACTCGGCGTCGATGACCCGCCGCCAAACTGCGCGGGCCGCGCGATCGGGCAGCGGCGGCATGCCGTCGGGAATGCCGTCGGCCATGTCGAGCACGTGGGCGAATTCGTGGATGACGACGTTGTAGCCCCATCCGGCAGATTCGCCGGCCGCTTCCACGTCTTTCCACGACAGCATGATCGGGCCGCCTTCCATCGCTTCGCCCGACAGTGTCTCGTCGTAGCGGTGCACGATGCCGTCGTCGTCCATCACCTCGCGCCGGGCGACGACCTCGTCGGGATGCAACACGATGCCGACGAAGGTGGCGTAAGAGACGAGCCCCAGCCGCAGCGCCGGCAGGCAGGCCTGTGCAGCGACCGCCACGGCGATCTCGTCGGTGATCACGAGCCCCTGCGCGCCGGTGAATTCCTTCTCGGCGAGGAACAGCGTGGCGAGCTCGCGCAGCCGGAGCTGATCGACGGGGTCGCGGCGCGCGAGGAACGGGTATCGCGCCAAGGTCAGCTGCCACAGCGGATCGGGGATCGCGCGACGCCGCAGGGTTCGCTGATCGCGCAACCGGCGCCAGGTGGACCACCAACGGTTCAGCACGGCGAATGTGCCGGCGCGGGCGGCATGCGCGCGAGGCCGTCGCGCTGCCAGCGCAGGACGTCGCCGCGCGCCGCGGCGCCCGGGGGGTCGAAGTCCCAATCGCTCAGCACATGGCGCACGAGCCCCGGTGCAAGCTCATGCGTTGCCGGGGCATGCGTGTGACCGTGCACCATCACCGGCGCACGGGCCGCCCGCATCCAGCGCGCGGCTTCGGCCGCATCGACGTCGAACCATTCGCCGGGCCGCTGCATCGTCTTCAGGTGCCGGCTTTCGGCGCGGATGCGGCGTGCGGCTTCACGCCGCTCGGCCAGGGACTGCGCGAGAAAGGCGCGCTGCCATGCCATGCCGCGCACTTCGGCACGGAATCGCTGGTAGGCCACGTCGGACAGGCACAGCGCGTCACCGTGGGTCAGCAGCAGGCGCTGGTCGAAGGCAAGCAGCACCGTCGGATCGGCGAGGTGGTGCACGCCGCAGTGGTCCAGCAGCTCCGCGCCGACGAGGAAGTCGCGGTTGCCGGCCATGAAAGCGATGAAGCGGCGCGAACTCGCGTCCGCCAGCATCGCGGCGCATTCGGCCTCGAAACCCGCGTGCCGCGCATCGTCGCCGACCCACACCTCGAACAGGTCACCGAGGATGAACACGGCGTCGGCCGACGTGCAGCGCAGGTGGGTGGCCAACGACTCGAAGGTGCGAGGCGTCGCCTCGCTCAGGTGCAGGTCGCTCAGGAACTCGATGGCCCGCCACGACGGCGGCGCGCGGAACTCCGCGAAGGTGGGCAGCGCCGCGGCCACCGTCTCGGCCATCGGGAGCGTTTCGCCGTCGTTCAGACAACCACGGCCTGCTGGATCACCACGTCTTCGAGCGGCACGTCGTCGTTGAAACCCTTGCGGCCGGTCTTCACGCCTTCGATCGCGTCGACGACATCCTGACCGGAGACGACCTTGCCGAACACCGCATAACCCCAACCGCCCGCACTCTCCGACTTGAAGTTCAGAAAGGCGTTGTCGGTGGCGTTGATGAAGAACTGTGCCGTGGCGGAGTGCGGATCGGACGTGCGCGCCATTGCGAGCGTGTAGTGGTCGTTCTTCAGGCCGTTGTTGGCCTCGTTCTTGATCGGCGCGTCGGTGGGCTTTTGTTTCATGCCGGGTTCGAAGCCGCCGCCCTGGACCATGAAACCCTTGATGACGCGGTGAAACACCGTGCCGTTGTAGTGGCCCTTGTTCACGTAGGCGAGAAAGTTCTTCACCGACTCCGGCGCTTTCGTCTCGTCGAGCTCGATTCGGATGTTGCCCTTGCTGGTTTGCAGTTCAACTTGCTGGCTCATCTCATTTCTCCACAGTGGCTTGTTTGATGATGACAGGCGAGAGCGGCACGTCGCCGTGCGCGCCCTTGCTGCCGGTGGGCACGGCGCGGATCTTGTCGACCACGTCCATGCCGGAGACGACCTTGCCGAAGACCGCGTAGCCGTTGCCGTCGCGTGCCTGGTCGGCATTGAGGAAGTCGTTGTCCTTCACGTTGATGAAGAATTGCGAGGTGGCGGAATTCGGGTTCATCGTGCGCGCCATCGCGACTGTGCCGCGCTCGTTGCGAAGACCGTTGCCGGCTTCAAGCGGAATCGGCGCGCGCGTGCTCTTTTCCTTCATGTCGGCGGTCATGCCGCCGCCCTGAATCATGAAGTTCGGGATGACGCGGTGGAACACCGTGCCGTCGTAGTGGCCCGCCTTCACGTAGGTCACGAAGTTGTCGACCGTCTTCGGCGCCTTGGCCGCGTCGAGCTCGACGACGACGTCGCCCATCGACGTGGCGAGCTTCACCTTTTGCGCCCAGGCGAGTGGCGTGGCGAACAGGGCCAGCGCGAGCGCGGCGACAACCGGCAGGCGAGGGTGAGTGTGGCGCAGTGTCATCGGTTTCCTTCTGTCAGGGATCGGTTCGCGGCGCCGCGGCGGCCGTCGATTGGATCAGCTGGCGCAGCAACGCCAGCTTGGGGGCGATCGTGGTGTTCGACGGGTCGAGCCGAAGCGCCTGCGCATACGAAAGGCGCGCGAGTTGCAGGTGGATGTCGCCCAGGTTCTCGTGCGCGGTGGAATAGTTCGGTGAGGCGCGCAGAGCCGTTTCGAGCAAGGCGCGTGCACGATCGTATTCGCCTCGGGCGGCATGGATCACCGCAAGGTTGTTGTACGGCTCGGGGATCTCCGGAAAGTCCACCGTCAGTTCGGTGAACACACGCTGTGCATCGGCGGACCGTCCGGTCTCGGCGAGCATCACGCCCTTCTGGAAGCGCAGCTGCGGATCGCGCGGATCGGCCTCGATCAAGCGTTCCAGGCGGTCGAATGCCTCGCTCGTTTGTCCGGATTCGAACAGGCGGTTGACCTCGCCCGCATCGTTCGCAGGCGCGGCAGCGGCGAGTGCAGCGCAGCAACAGACAACGACGCCGACGGCGCGGACCAGGAGTGGGGACATCGAAAGGTGTGGGCGTGGCGGGTGGCCGGCGAAGGGCCGGCAGTGACCAAATTCCGAACCGCATCCGGGCGGCCCCGCTATACTGATTTGATTGTAGAGCAGGCTCCCTTCGCGGGCTGCTCCCGCGCCCCCGAATGGGAGACAGGGCGCGACCCCCCGACATTCCGCATCACCCGACATGGCAACGTTTTTCGACGCCCCTGTGGCGGGACCGACCGTCTCATGACCTTGCGCCTTTTCAACACGCTGTCCCGCGAGACAGAAACGTTCACACCGATCGAGCCCCACCGCGTCCGCATGTACGTCTGCGGCATGACCATCTACGACTTGTGCCACGTCGGGCATGCGCGATTTCTGCTGGTCTTCGACATGGTCTACCGCTGGCTGCAGACCCTGGGCTATCAGGTGACGTACGTGCGCAACATCACCGACATCGACGACAAGATCATCAAGCGCGCGCTCGAACGCGGCATCCCGATTCGCCAGCTCACCGAAGAGATGACGCATGCGATGCACGAAGACGTGGCGGCGCTGGGCATCGCGCCACCGACCCACGAGCCGCGCGCGACCGCCTATGTGCCGCAGATGCTCGAGATGATCGCGGCACTCGAACGCAAGGGCCTGGCCTATCGCGCGGCGGGTGGCGATGTGAACTACTCGGTGCGCAAGTTTCCGGGCTATGGAAAATTGTCCGGCAAGTCGGTCGATCAGCTGCGCGCCGGCGAGCGCGTGGCGGTGCTCGAAGACAAGGAAGACCCGCTGGACTTCGTGCTGTGGAAGAGCGCAAAGGAGAGCGAGCCCGACGACGCCAAGTGGAACGGCCCCTACGGCCCGGGCCGCCCGGGCTGGCACATCGAATGCTCTGCAATGAGCTGCGCCATTCTGGGCGAGCACTTCGACATCCACGGCGGAGGCATGGATCTGCAGTTTCCCCACCACGAGAACGAGATCGCCCAAAGCGAAGGGGCGACCGGCAAGCGCTTCGTCAACTACTGGCTGCACAACGGTTTTCTCAATGTCGACAACGTGAAGATGTCGAAGTCGCTCGGCAACTTCTTCACGATTCGCGACGTGCTGAAGCACTACGACGGCGAGACGGTGCGTTTTTTCATGCTGCGCACGCATTACCGCAGTCCCTTCAATTTCAGCGACGCCAACCTCGACGACGCGCGCAATTCGCTGCGCCGGCTGTACACGGCGCTCGATGCGGTCGACGCACCGGACGCACCGGTCGATTGGTCGCAGCCGCAGGCGAAGGCCTTCCGCGACGCGATGAACGACGACTTCAATACGCCCGGCGCGGTGGCCGTGCTGTTCGAGCTGGCCGGCGACGTGAACCGGACGCAGGCGGCCGAGTCGGCGGCCTTGCTGAAGGGTCTGGGCGCCACGCTGGGCCTGCTGCAGCAATCGCCACGCAGCTACCTGCAAGGCGGCGGCGGCGTCGACGAAGCCGGCATCGAATCGCTGATCGCTCAGCGCGCCGCCGCGAAGCAGGCGCGCGATTTTGTCCGCGCGGATCAGATCCGCAAAGACCTGGCGGCACAAGGCATCGTGCTGCAGGACTCGCCGCAAGGCACGACGTGGGTGAAGGCATGACCGCTTCACGCCTCAATGGCTGCGAAGTGACGCCCGGCTATTGGGACGACGCGTGCAAGCACCTGTCCAGGCGCGACCGCGTGATGCGCAAGCTCATTCCGCGTCTCGGCGAAGGCCGCCTCGAAAGCCGCGGCGACGCCTTCACGACGCTGGCGCGCTCCATTGTGGGGCAGCAGATCTCCGTGAAGGCCGCGCAGTCGGTGTGGAGCAATTTCGCCGCGCTCGCGCCAGGCGACCCGATGCGCATCCATCCGTCGGCGGTGCTCGCGCTGGATGCGGCCGAGATGCGCGCGGCCGGCCTGTCGGCGCGCAAGGTCGAGTACCTCGCTGACCTGGCGGCGCATTTCGAATCGGGCGCCGTGCACGTGCCGCAGTGGCAGGAGATGGACGACGAGGCCATCATCGAGGAGCTCGTCGCCATCCGCGGCATCGGGCGCTGGACGGCGGAGATGTTCCTGATCTTCCACCTGATGCGCCCGAACGTGCTGCCGCTGGACGACCTGGGGCTGATCAAGGGCATCAGCGTCAACTATTTCAGCGGCGAGCCGGTGTCGCGTGCCGAGGCGCGCGAAGTGGGGGATGCCTGGGCGCCATTCCGCTCGGTCGCCACCTGGTACATCTGGCGCAGCCTCGACCCGCTGCCGGTAGACTACTAGGCTCGGACGGAGGGACCTCGACAATGAGCAAGCGACATTTCCTGGAGTTCGAGCAGCCGGTGGCCGAGCTCGAAACGAAGATCGAAGAACTGCGCTATGTGCAGAGCGAATCGGCCGTCGACATCTCCGAAGAGATCGACCGCCTCAGCAAGAAGAGCCTGCAGCTCACCAAGGACATCTATTCCAGCCTGTCGCCGTGGCAGGTGACGCTGATTGCGCGGCACCCGCAGCGGCCCTACACGCTCGACTACGTCAACGACGTCTTCACCGAGTTTCAGGAACTGCACGGCGACCGCCACTTCGCCGACGACCAGTCCATCGTCGGTGGGCTCGCGCGCTTCAACGGCCAGGCCTGCATGGTGATCGGCCACCAGAAGGGGCGCGATACCAAGGAGCGCGGGCTGCGCAACTTCGGCATGTCGCGGCCCGAGGGCTATCGCAAGGCCTTGCGGCTGATGAAGATCGCCGAGAAGTTCGGCCTGCCGGTGTTCACCTTCGTCGACACGCCGGGCGCCTACCCCGGCATCGGCGCCGAGGAGCGCGGCCAGTCCGAGGCGATCGGCCGCAACATCTTCGAGATGGCGCAGCTCGAGGTGCCGATCATTGCGACGATCATCGGCGAGGGCGGCTCGGGCGGGGCGCTTGCGATCAGCGTCGGCGACCAGATGCTGATGCTGCAGTACGCGATCTATTCGGTGATCTCGCCCGAGGGCTGTGCGTCGATCTTGTGGAAGACGGCTGCTCGCGCCTCCGACGCGGCCGATGCGCTCGGCATCACGGCGCACCGGCTGAAGGCGCTGGGCCTCGTCGACAAGATCGTCAACGAACCGGTGGGCGGCGCCCATCGCGATGCCAAGCAGATGGCCGCCTACCTCAAGCGTGCACTCAACGACGCGCTGCGCCAGGTCAACGACCTGACGCCGAAGGAACTGCTGCAGCGGCGCTACGAGCGGCTGCAGTCCTACGGCCGATTCACCGACACCACCGAACGTTGAAGCCGCCTCGTGTTGCGGTCGCCTACAGCGGCGGGCGCGACTCGACGGCGCTGTTGCATGCAACGCTGAAAGCGGCCGCCGCGCAGGGCCTGCAGGTGCTTGCGCTGCATGTGAACCATGGGCTGAATCCTCGGGCCGACGAATGGCAGCGGCACGGGGCTGCGCAGTGCAAGACGTGGGCACGCCGTGGTCTGCCGATCGAGTTCGTCGCTCATTGCATCATCGAGAAGCCGGCCAGGGGCGACAGCGTCGAAGCCTGGGCGCGCCAAGCCCGCTACAAGGCCTTGCGCGGCATGGCGATCGAACATGGGGCCTCGCTGGTGCTGCTTGCGCATCATCGGCGCGATCAGGCCGAGACCTTCGTGCTGCAGGCCTTGCGTGCGGCGGGCGTGGCGGGTTTGTCCGGCATGCCGAGCACCATCGAACGCGACGGGCTCACATGGACCCGGCCCTGGCTCGATGTGCCGCGCGAGAACATCGAGGCCTACGTACGCCGGCACAGGCTGCGCCATGTCGACGATGACAGCAACGAAGACACCCGCTTTGCCCGCAACCGCCTTCGTCACGCGGTCTGGCCGGCACTGAGCGCGGCATTCCCGCAAGCGGAGTCCGCCCTGGCGGATGCCGCGGCGTGGGCGCAGGAGGCGACGGCCTGCCTGGCGGAGCTCGCCTCGATCGATCTCGCAAGCGCGGACAAAAGCGGCGGCCTGGACCTGCGAGCATGGCGCGCCTTGTCCGCCGCGCGGCGCAGCAACCTGCTGCGCGCATGGCTGCGATCGCGCGCAGGGCAGCCTGCGCCGGCGACCCTCGTCAGGCGCCTCATGGACGAATTGCCCGAGGCCGGTTCGGCAACGTGGCCGCTGCCGCGTGGCGAGCTGCGCTGTTATCGCGGCGTGTTGCGATTCATCGGCGGCACGGACAGCGACGAACCGCAGCGCGAAACGACGCTCAGTGTGCGCCGGGCCGGTGCCTACGCATTGCCGGGATGGCACGGCCGGCTGCAGGCGACGCGGGTGAGAGAGGGCGGCGTGCCGCTGGCCTGGCTCGCCCACCTGTCGCTCAAGGCACGCGAAGGCGGCGAGCAGTTCCAGGCCGGCATCGGGCGGCCCGCGCGCAGCCTGAAGAAGCAGTTCCAGGCCGCGGCTGTGCCGGCCTGGGAGCGCGACGGCCCGTTGATTTATAGCGGCGGTCAGCTCGTCTTCGTGCCGGGGTTGGGCATCGACGCGCGAGTCCTTGCGCCGCCGGGGCAGGCTCAGATGGCGCTGCGCTGGCTGCCGCTGCGCTGACCGGCCGCTGCCGTTTGCGGCGACGCCGCAAGCTAAAATGCGCGGTTCACGAACGCGGCGTGAACCGCAACAAGGCGTCTTCCGCGACTCCAACCACCATGGCACTCATCGTTCACAAGTACGGCGGCACCTCGATGGGGTCGACCGAGCGCATCCGCAACGTCGCCAAGCGCGTCGCCAAATGGGCCCGAGCCGGCCACCAGATGGTGGTCGTGCCGTCGGCGATGAGCGGCGAGACCAACCGGCTGCTGGGCCTTGCGAAGGAACTCTCGCCCGAGATCACCACGGGCGAACTGCAGCGCGAGCTCGACATGATCGCCTCGACCGGCGAGCAGGTGTCGGTCGGGCTGCTGGCCATCGCGCTGCAGGCCGAGGGCATGCGCTCGGTCAGCTACACCGGCTGGCAGGTACCGATCGAGACCGACTCGTCGTTCACGAAGGCCCGCATCCAGCGCATCGACGACGTGCGCGTGCGCGCCGACCTCGCCGAAGGCAAGGTTGTCATCATCACCGGCTTCCAGGGCATTGACCCCGATGGCCACATCACCACGCTCGGACGCGGCGGATCCGACACCTCGGCGGTGGCCGTGGCGGCCGCGATGAAGGCCGACGAGTGCCTGATCTACACCGACGTCGACGGCGTCTACACGACCGACCCGCGCATCGTTGCCGAAGCGCGCCGGCTGCACACGATCAGCTTCGAAGAGATGCTGGAGATGGCGAGCCTGGGCTCCAAGGTGCTGCAGATCCGCTCGGTCGAGTTCGCCGGCAAGTACCGCGTGCCGCTGCGCGTGCTGTCGAGCTTCACGCCCTGGGACATTCCGATCGACGAGGAGGCCCGCTCGGGCACGCTGATCACTTTTGAGGAAGACGAGAAAATGGAACAAGCCGTTGTGTCCGGCATCGCGTTCAACCGCGACGAAGCCAAGGTGAGCTTGCTGGGCGTGCCCGACAAGCCGGGCATCGCCTACCAGATCCTCGGGCCGGTGGCCGAAGCGAACATCGACGTCGACGTGATCATCCAGAACGTCGGCCACGACGGCCGCACCGACTTCTCGTTCACCGTGCACCGCAACGACTACGCACGCACGATGGACCTGCTGAAGGCCGAGGTGATCCCCAAGGCCGGCGGCGCGCAGCTGTCGGGCGACCCGAAGATCTGCAAGGTCAGCATCGTCGGCATCGGCATGCGCTCGCACGTGGGCGTGGCGAGCAAGATGTTCCAGGCGTTGAGCGACGAGGCCATCAACATCCAGATGATCACGACGAGCGAGATCAAGACCAGCGTGGTCATCGACGAGAAGTACATGGAGCTCGCGGTGCGGGCCCTGCACAAGGCCTTCGATCTCGAGCAGGCCGCGGACTGACTCGACCTCGCCGAGATGGCGAGACGAGGTTAGAATGCCGGCTGATTTTCCGGAGCTGTGACCGAGAGGCCGAAGGTGCTCCCCTGCTAAGGGAGTATGTGGGCAAAACCTGCATCGAGGGTTCGAATCCCTCCGGCTCCGCCAGAGATAGATTTGCCGACCTATGCGACAGACCGCAGAAGTCACTACGAAGCCCCGTACACCGGGGCTTTTTCGTTGGTAAACGTATGCCAGTGACTTTTGACAACTGGCGCAGGTAGGGGGCACATTCGGGGGCACGAACAGCGAAGCGGTGGGGGCACACAGGGCCAGCACCGCGACGGAGCCCCCCGCAAATGCCCCTCACCGACACCGCATGCCGCAGCGCCAAGTGCCCCGAAGGCAAGCCGCGCGCACGCTTCGCCGACAGCCTCGGCCTCTACCTCGAGGTGCTGCCTGCCGGCGGAAAGTACTGGCGCCTGAAGTACCGCTTCGGCGGGAAGGAAAAGCGGCTCGGCCTCGGCGTCTATCCGGCCGTGCCGCTGAAGGAAGCACGCACCGAGCGCGACAAGGCGAGGGCGCTGCTGGCGGCCGGCAATGACCCCTCCGCCGCGCGCCAGGACGCGAAGCTCGCGCAGCGGGTGGCATTGAGCGAGTCGTTCGAAGCCGTCGCTCGCGCGTGGCATGAGCACTGGAAGGGTCCGAAGTCGCCGCGACACGCCGACTACGTGATCCGCCGGCTCGAGGCCGACGTCTTCCCGGTGCTGGGCGCGCGGCCGATTGGCGAGATCACCGCGCCGCAGCTGCTCGCGATGGCGAAGAAGATCGAGGCGCGCGGCGCGCTCGACATCGCGCGTCGGTCCTGGCAGACGTGCGGCCAGATCTTCGAATACGCGATCGCGCACGGCACCTGCACCCGCAACCCGGCGAAGGACGTGAAGCCCGGCGTCGCGCTGAAGGGCAGGGCAAAGACGAACTTCGCCCGCGTGAGTGCGAAAGAGCTGCCCGCGCTGCTGCGCAAGATGCAGGCATACGACGGCAGCCCATACACGCGCGCGGCGCTGCAGCTGATCGCGCTCACCTTCGTGCGCACTTCCGAGCTGATCGAGGCCCGATGGAGCGAGTTCGATCTCGATGCCGCCGAGTGGCGCATTCCGGCCGAGCGGATGAAGATGAAGACGCCGCACATCGTGCCGCTGTCACCGCAGGCGGTCGACGTCCTGCGCTGCCTGCACGAGCTCCGCAGCCTCTCCGACCTGGTGTTCCCCGGCGAGCGCGATCACGAGCGGCCGATGAGCAACAACACGATCCTGGCGGCGCTGAAGCGCATGGGCTACGCCGGCAAGATGACCGGCCACGGCTTCCGCGGCGTCGCGTCGACGATCCTGCATGAGGAGGGCTTCGACCACGATCACATCGAGGCCCAGCTCGCGCACCTGCACGGCGACGAGGTCAGCCGGGCTTACAACAGCGCGCTCTACCTGGCGCCGCGCCGCAAGATGATGCAGTGGTGGGCCAACCACTTGGACGCTCTGCGCAAGGGCGCCAAGGTCTTGCCTTTCAAGGCGGCTTGAACATGAAGCACACCCCGGCCCTCGCCTGGCAGTTTCGCCGCCCAGCCGGCTACTGGATTCGCGTATGCGATGCCGTTCTGCGACCGGCTGAGCGTCTGCTGCACGGCGTGTCGGACGCAAAGGAGTTTCACCGCGCCTGACGGCATCAGGCAAAGCGGCCGAACCGAGTGCGTGAACACCCGGCCGGCCTGACCACAACGTGCAACCCTGAAAGGAAACGCACACCATGGCTACCGAAACTGTATCTGACGTCTCGCGCGAGCGGATCGGCCTGGCGATTCACGCATCGTATGAGCTGGAGAGCATCGCCGACGAACTCATCCGGCGCTCACAAGGGGCGGACGCTGAAGACCTGATCGAGCGGGGCTTGAGCATCCG
>DATKCI010000021.1:0-3679 GCA_035513255.1 Piscinibacter sp.
CGGCATCGTCATGCAGGGGTACATCAACCAAAATCGTGTGACCTTCTATCCGACAGGAACGCCATGAATCTGATCTTGCGTGCGTCGATGATCGAATTGGTCGCAGACGCAGATCCAACTACACGTTGGAACACGTGCTGGATCGAAGTTACGCCGCCGGGGCCTGTCCTCACGCAGCCGCGCTGGAAAGCGTGCTTGCCGGAGTACGCCATGATGTGCGAAGCCATCTCGTCGGACATCCAAGGCGCTGAAGGGTCGGGGGCTGCAACGTTGGACGCGATCCGGAAGGCGGAGTGCGAGGGATCAGCTCTCGAAGAGCTGGGCGGAAATGCCTGGTACACCCATATCACGCCGAGCAAGGTGTGGTTCGAGGGCCTGTACGGGCAAGGTGAGGGAGGCGAGGTGAGCTTTGCGCAGTACAAGCTCGCAGTGCAGACCTACGTGCGCTTCCTAGCCGATCCTGAGCACAAGCCCATCGAAGTCGAGTTCCCATCGGCGTAAGGCAGCCCACCCGCGCCAGCAGCGTGGTCGGTGTGGCGGCAAAACTGGCCGGCTCAATTGTTCTATTCCTCTTGTCCCGCCATTCGTTCGGCGGTTTCAAGAGCGAAGTGCAACACCGGGTTCAATGAACTGAAGTTGCCGGCTTATGAGAGTTGGCCAGCGTTTGTGCGAACACCTCCAGCGGGGTGCGCCAGTTGTGCGTAGCGCGCGGCCTGTTGTTCAGGCTGTCGGCGATCGCGTCGAGCTCTTCCTGCGTGTAGACCGACAGGTCGGTGCCCTTGGGGAGGTACTGGCGAAGCAGCCCGTTCGTGTTCTCGCCGGTGCCGCGCTGCCAAGGACTGTGTGGGTCGCAGAAGTACACCCGCACGCCGGTGTTGGCGGCCAGCTCGGCGTGGCGCGACATCTCCTTGCCCTGGTCGTAGGTCAGGCTCTGGCGCATCGGCGCGGCGATCGCATTGAGCTTGACCGTGAAGCCGGCCAGCGCCGCCGCGGCGGTGGCGTCCTCCATGCGTGCCAGCAGCACCAGGCGGCTCGTGCGCTCCACGAGCACGCCCACCGAGGACTTGTTGGCCGCGCCCTTGATGAAGTCGCCTTCCCAATGCCCAGGCATGACGCGATCGTCGACCTCGGGCGGGCGCACGTGGATGCTGACCATCTCGGGAATTTGCCCGCGCCGATCCGTACCGCGGCTACGCGGCATACGTGTGCTGCGCCCCTGGCGCAAACAGGCGACGAGCTGGCGGCGCAACTCGCCTCGCGGCTGGGCATAGATTGCCGTGTAGATCGTCTCGTGCGAGACGTGGTGTTCGGGCTGGTCGGGGTACACGCGCTTGAGCGTAGCGGCTATCTGCTGCGGCGACCACTTCCAGCTCAGCAAGGTCAGCACGACGCCCCAGGCGACGCTGGTCACATCGAGCTTGGCCGCCGGCTTGGCGGCCGTGCGCCGCGAGGCGTGCAGCGCCATGGCCGTCTCGCTCGCGTAGCCGAAATCAGGACAGCTGTTGCGTCGGATCTCGCGACTGAGAGTCGAGGGCGGCCGCGCCAGCACGCGGGCGATCGCCCGCGTGCTCGCGCCCTGCAACTTCATGCTCGCGATCACCATTCGTTCCTCAGGCGCCAGTTGCTTGTACGTTGTTCGTTGTTCTTCCATCGCAGCACCTTACACAGGGTGAGGTGTTGCACTTCAGACTTGAGGGCGCCTTCCCAAAGTCGGCCGCTTCGGAAAGTCCCGCACCCGAGCAGGCGCGATGGCGATTCAATCCCCTGATACCCGAAATCGGCTTGAGAAGAGTGACGGCGCACAGCCGCTGCCGAATTGATGCCCGGGGAGGCTAAAGATGTGCTTGATAGCGGAAATTGAGGCGACAGCAGGGCTTCTTCGAATCTGTGAAGAAGACGGACGAGAGGACAGGTATGTCTCCTCGATTCGTTCCTGCCTTGAAAGCTTGCGCCAGGGGAATGCAACTGATGCCGCCAAGCACTTCAGCCATGTCCCTCTTGGTGGGATGTGTCGGTTTGATGACTGGTACCCCGCAAATACCAGTGCTGCCGTATTCGAAGCAGCGGTACAGCTTTGGGTTCAAGCCATGCGGCCACATATCCCACCTCGTCGTTGTGCCTGCTGCGGAAGATTGCGCCATGAGGGATCGTGCCCCGAGTACTTTGGTGAGTAATGGTCGCCAGGGGCGCGGTATGTGGACCTTCAAGCGGCGGCCATCCGTCTCCTGCTGCTGTCCCTACGACGCCCGTTCGTTGGCCCAGGCTCTCGCGCTGGCCTGCGATGAACTTGGCCTGCTGCTCGATATCGCAAACCCGAGTGGCCAGCTTCGCGAGCAGTGGGGTCGCGAGGGTTCCAGGCATTCGCAATGGAAACGAAGCCGGGCCAGATTGCCACCGTCTATCAGAGCAAGGTGGCGCCCGTCGAGCAAGGTCCGTACTCGGCGCAGGGCGGCGCGACGCAATTGGTCGTGCCCGAATTGCCGAAGCTCTCCACGCCTCAGCCAATCCCGGCTGGGATGATTCGCCCCGCCCCCAGTGCTGAGAGGACCCTCCCAAGGGGCGCTCGTTCCGACCGCGCTCTTGCCCGTCACGCCATCGGAAAGTAAGCCATGACCGAGTACCAGCAGTTCGTCGCGGGGAAGGCGCGCGTAGTGCTTGAGTTGCTCGAGGAGATCGCCGTAAAGGATTCTGGCGTTGCCAAGCTTCTTGAGGCAATGCGCGCTGACCTGACGAAGTTGGTCCGTGGCGAGGAAGACTTTCCGACGAGCATTCTTGATGGATGGGCGTACTACTTCTCACCCGACGGACCACACGGCATCTATGACTCGCATCCGACTCTCGTAGACGCAAAAGCAGATTTGGCATTTGCTCTGCGTCGAGCCGATATGAATGCCTCTATGTCGAGGCATGCCAACGGCTCGGCATCCCATTCCAACGTCCGGCTCCTCGTGGCTGATCAATGGCACTGCTCGCAGTAGATTCGGCGCCCTGCAAAGCGCGACCCCGACGTGGCGCGTCGCATGTCCTGAGCGACCTGCACATCCAGAGCCTGCAGGACACCAGCACCTACGACGCCCGCCAGCAAAGCGCCGGGGCCGGGGTGAGCCTGTGCATCCCGCCGATCTGCTACGGCGCCTCCAGCGTCAGCGTGAACGCGAGCAAGGCCAAGGTCAACGGCGACTTCGCCAGCGTGGCCGAACAAAGCGGCATCTTCGCCGGGGACGGCGGTTACCAGATCCGGGTACAAGGCCACACCGAGCTCACCGGCGGCGCCGTCGCGAGCAGCCCGGCGGCCACCGACGCCGAGGCCAATCGCTTCGACACCGCGGCGATCGTCACAAGCGACCTCGAGAACCGCGACGTGTACGAAGCCGGCGGGTTCAGCCTTGGGGTGAGCCTGAGCGGCAAGCTCGGCGACCAGGACAGCGCCGCGGCGCGGCAGGAGATGTCCAAGGCCGACCGCAAGGCGGCGAACGACGCGAAGACCGGCGTCGGCATGACGCCGGGCCTCAGCCACACGAGCGGCAGCCAGGCCAGTACCACGCGCAGCGGCATCAGCGGGGGCGCACTCACGATCACCGACGCGGCGGCGCAGCACGCGCTCACCGGGCAGAGTGCCGAGCAGGCGGTGGCCGCGCTGAACCGCGACGTGGTGACCGGGCAGGACACCAGCGGCGCG
>DATKCI010000022.1:0-2461 GCA_035513255.1 Piscinibacter sp.
TGCGCGCGGCCTGCCGAATCGCGCGGTCTACTTCGGCCATGCACTGAAGAACACGATGGTCCCCGTGATCACGATCACCGGGCTGCAACTCGGCTCGCTGATCGCCTTCGCGATCATCACCGAGACCGTGTTCCAGTGGCCCGGCATGGGCCTGCTGTTCATCCAGGCGGTGACGTTCGCCGACATCCCGGTGATGGCGGCGTACCTGTGCCTGATCGCGCTGATCTTCGTGCTGATCAACCTCGCGGTCGATCTGCTGTACTTCGCCGTCGACCCGCGCTTGCGGATCGAGAAAGCCGCGGGAGCCCATTGATGCTGCAGGCTGTCGACTCCGCCCGTTCCGGTCCCTACCAGCGCCTGGCGGGCTGGCACTCCGAACTCACCGCGTTCCGTCGCGACTTGCATGCGCATCCGGAGCTGGGCTTCGAGGAGCGGCGCACGGCCGGCCGCGTCGCGGAGGCGCTGAAGCTGTTCGGTGTCGACGAGGTGCACACCGGCATCGCAAAGACCGGGGTCGTTGGCGTGATTCACGGTGCGTCGGGACACTCGAAGACCGCGTCGAAGTCGGCCGTGAGATGCATCGGCCTGCGCGCCGACATGGACGCGTTGCCGATGCGCGAGGAAAACGACTTCGCGTGGCGCTCCACCTCGCAGGGCCTGATGCACGGCTGCGGGCACGACGGCCACACGACGATGCTGCTCGGCGCGGCGCGCTATCTCGCGCAGACGCGGCGCTTCAACGGCACCGTCGTGCTGATATTCCAGCCCGGCGAGGAGGGCTACGCCGGCGCGAAGGCAATGATCGACGACGGCCTGTTCGACCGCTTTCCGGTCGATTCGGTCTATGCAATGCACAACTGGCCGAGCTTGCCGCCCGGCACGCTCGGCGTGAACAGCGGGCCGATGATGGCGGCGGCCGACCGCTTCGAGATCACGATTTACGGCCGCGGCGGTCATGGCGCCCACCCGTACATGGCGATCGATCCGGTGCTCGTCGCGGCGCACATCATCACCGCGGCGCAGAGCCTGGTGTCGCGCAACGTCAATCCGCTGGACAGTGCCGTCGTCAGCCTGTGCGCGATGCAGGCGGGCGACCCCGGCGCGTTCAGCGTGATTCCGCGGCAGGCGCAGCTGGTCGGCACCGCGCGCAGCTTCAAGCGCGACGTGCAGGACATGCTCGAGGAGCGGCTGGGTCGGCTGGTCGAGTCGGTGGCGCTGGGCTTCGGCGCGACGGCGCGGCTCGACTACCACCGCATGTACCCGGCCACGATCAACACCCCGCGCGAAGCGAAGTTCGCCGCCGACGTGGCGGCGTCGCTGGTCGGCGAAGACAAGGTCGTTCGCGATCTGGCGCCCAGCATGGGCGCCGAGGACTTCTCGTTCATGCTGCAGTCCAAGCCCGGCGCCTACCTGCGCATCGGTCAGGGCGGCGAGGGCGGTTGCTTTCTGCACAGCACGCGCTACGACTTCAACGACGACATTCTTCCGCTGGGTGCCGCCTTCCTGGCGAGCCTGGCAGAGCGGGCCATGCCGGCCGCTGATTCTTCCCCCGCGAGTCCCACGAAGGAGAAACGATGAAGTTCAAACCCGTTCTGCTCAGCGCCGCGCTGCTGCTCGCAAGCGGCATCGGTCAAGCCGTGACCCTGCGGGTCGCCAACGTCGGCGACGTGCAGTCGATGGACCCGCACTCGCTCAACGAGACGCTGCAGCTGAGCTTCACCGGCAGCGTCTACGAGCCGCTGGTCGGGCGCGACCGCAAGATGAACCTCACACCGCTGCTCGCGACCAAGTGGGCGCAGAAGAGCCCGACTGTCTGGCGTTTCGACCTGCGCCGCGGCGTGACCTTCCACGACGGCACGCCCTTCACCGCCGACGACGTGGTGTTCACGTTCCAGCGGGCGTCGGGTGAAGGCTCCGACATGAAGGGCTACACCTCGTCGTTCAAGGCGGTCCGCAAGATCGACAGCCACGCCGTGGAGATCGAGACCGAGGCGCCTTATCCGATCCTGCCGGACGTCATCTCCAACGTCTACATCATGAGCAAGAAGTGGTGCGAGGAGAACAAGGCCGAGCGCCCGGTGGATCGCCGCAAGGGCATCGAGAACACCGCGAGCTTCAAGGCCAACGGCACGGGGCCGTTCCGCCTGAAGGAGCGCCAGCCGTCGACGCGCACCGTCGTGGTTCGCAACCTCAACTACTGGGACAAGGTCGACACCAACGTCGACGAAGTCGTCTTCACGCCGATCGGCAACGACGCGACGCGCGTCGCCGCGCTGCTGTCCGGCGAAATCGACGTGATGGAGCCGGTGCCGCTGCAAGACGTGGAGCGCGTCAAGTCGGCCGGCAAATTCACGGTGCTGCAAGGGCCGGAGCTGCGCACGATATTTCTCGGCATGGACCAGAAGCGCGACGAGCTGCTGTTCAGCAGCGTGAAAGGCAAGAACCCGTTCAAGGACAAGCG
>DATKCI010000023.1:0-15502 GCA_035513255.1 Piscinibacter sp.
GAAGGCGAGCTTGATCGCGTTGGTCTCGTTCACGTCGCCAAGCGGCGTGGACGTGCCGTGGGCGTTCAGGTATTGAACCTGATCAGCGTTGATGCCGGCGTTGCGCAGCGCGGCCTTCATCGCCCGCTTCGGGCCGTCGACATTGGGCGCGGTCATGTGGAAGGCGTCGGCGCCCATGCCGAAGCCGCACAGCTCCGCATAGATCTTCGCGCCGCGCTTCTTCGCGTGCTCGTACTCCTCGAGCACCAGCACGCCACCGCCCTCGCCGAGCACGAAACCGTCGCGGTCCTTGTCCCACGGGCGAGAGGCGGTGGCGGGATCGTCGTTGCGCACCGACAGCGCACGCGCCGCGGCGAAGCCGCCGATGCCCAGCGGCGACACGGTGGCTTCGGCACCGCCGGCGATCATCACGTCGGCATCGCCGTATTCGATCAGGCGCCCGGCCTCGCCGATGCAATGCAGCCCCGTCGTGCAGGCCGTGACGATCGCGAGATTGGGGCCCTGAAAGCCGTACTTGATCGACACGTGGCCGGAGATCATGTTGATGATCGAGGCCGGCACGAAGAATGGCGAGACGCGGCGCGGGCCGCGCGCGGTGAGTTCCGCATGCGTCTCCTCGATCAGCGGCAGACCGCCGATGCCCGAGCCGACGAGGCAGCCGATGCGCTCGGCCTGCTCTTCGCTCAGCGCGTCGTTGGTGGGCAGGCCTGCATCACGCACTGCCTGCATGGACGCCGCCAATCCGTAGTGGATGAACGTGTCCATGTGGCGGGCTTCCTTCGCCGGGAAATACTCCTCGACGTTGAAGCCCTTTACCTCCCCGGCGAATCTGCAGGCGAAGTTCGACGCATCGAACTTGGTGATGTTGGCAATGCCGGGCCGGCCCGCCAGCAGATTGGCCCAACCCTCGGCCACCGTGTTGCCCACGGGACTGATGAGGCCGAGACCGGTGACGACGACGCGACGACGACTCATGCTTGCTAGATCCAGACGCCGCCGAGCCGCAAGGGCCACGAAGGGGCCCCTTCGTGGCCCCCGGCGGCTGGACGCCCCCTCGGGGGGCAGGAGCGAAGCGACGTGGGGGCTGTCATTTCAAGCCTTTTGGTGCTTGACCGCGTAGTCGATCGCGAGCTGCACCGTGGTGATCTTCTCGGCCTCTTCGTCGGGGATCTCGATGCCGACCTCGTCTTCGAGCGCCATCACCATTTCCACGGTGGCGAGGGAGTCGGCGCCCAGGTCGGCGACGAAGGCCTTTTCGTTGGTCACATCCGACTCGGGCACGCCAAGTTGTTCGGCAATGATTTTCTTGACGCGGGATTCGATATCGCTCATGACTCCTCCAGGAGTGTTTACAGAAACAGCCCGAGATTCTAAGGGTTGCGGGGTGTCTCCTCTAAGACAGCCCCCAACCCCATCCGGCCGGGCGGGTCCGGGTGATTCGGGCGTGATCAGGTCATGAACATGCCGCCGTTGACGTGCAGCTCGGTACCGGTGATGTAGCCGGCCTGCGGCGACGCGAGAAAGGCCACCGCCTCGGCGATCTCTACCGGCTCGCCGAGCCGGCCCAGCGGGATCTGTCCGAGCAGCGCCGTTTTCTGCGCTTCGGGCAGGCTGTCGGTCATGTCGGTCGCGATGAATCCGGGCGCGACGCAGTTGACGGTGATGCCGCGGCTGCCGAGCTCGCGCGCCAGCGCGCGTGTCATGCCGGCCACCCCGGCCTTGGCGGCGGCATAGTTCGCCTGGCCCGGGTTGCCGCTCGCGCCGACCACCGACGTGATGTTGACGATGCGGCCGTAGCGCTGCTTCATCATCGTGCGCATCACCGCGCGGCTCAGGCGGAATACCGCCTTCAGGTTGGTGTCGAGCACCGCGTCCCAGTCGTCGTCCTTCATCCGCATCGCGAGCGTGTCGCGCGTGATGCCGGCGTTATTGACGAGCACGTGCAGTGCGCCGTGTTCCTTCACGATCGCGTCGACGGCCGCATCCACGGCCGGGGCGTCGTTGACGTTCAGTGCGATGCCGCGTCCGCCCTGGGCCGACAGCGCCTCGCCGATGGCCTGCGCGCCGGCCTCGCTGGTGGCCGTGCCGACGACCTTGACGCCGCGCCCCGCGAGCGCGAGCGCGATCGCGCGCCCGATGCCGCGCGACGCACCGGTGACCAGCGCGATCTGCCCGGCGAATTGGGGCTGCGTCATGCGAGGATTCCTTTCGTTTCGGCGAGGCTGGCCGGGTCGCGCACCGACAGCGCGACGAAGGCCGGATCGATGCGATGGACTGCGCCGGCCAGCACCTTGCCCGGACCGCATTCCACGACGTGGCTGAGGCCGCGCGCGCGCAGCGCCTGCACCACCTCGACCCAGCGCACCGGCCCGAACGCCTGCCGGTACAAGGCTTCGCGGATCGCCGCCGGGCCGGTCTCGGCCGTCACGTCGATGTTGTTGAACACCGGAATGCGGGGCGGCTGCACGTTCGCGGCCGCGAGCTTTTCCTTCAGTCGCTCGGCGGCCGGCTTCATCAGGCTGGAGTGGAACGGCGCCGACACCGGCAGCGGCAGGCTGCGCTTGGCGCCCATCGCCTTCAAGATTTCCGAGGCCTTCTCCACACCCGCCCGGGTGCCGGCGATGACGATCTGCTTCGGGTCGTTGAAGTTGGCCGCCTCGACGACTTCGCCGCTCGCGGCTGCGGCCTGGGCGCATCCTTCGACGACGGCCTGCGCATCCAGGCCGAGGATCGCCGACATGGCGCCCTGCCCGACCGGCACCGCTTCCTGCATCGCCTGCGCGCGAAACCGCACCAGCGGCAGCGCATCGGACAGCGACAACGATTCGGCTGCCACCAGCGCGCTGTACTCGCCGAGGGAATGGCCGGCCATCGCGGCCGGCTCCTGCCCGCCTTCGGCGCGCCACGCGCGGTAGCAAGCCACCGCCGCGGTCAGCATCACGGGCTGCGTGTTCTCGGTCAGGTCGAGCTGTTCCTTCGGGCCCTCGTGGATGAGGCGGGCGACGTCTAAGCCGAGCGCATCCGACGCTTGTGCGAGCGTGCGCCGGACCTCGGGGTGCTCGCCCCATGCGTCCAGCATGCCGACCGATTGCGATCCCTGGCCGGGAAAAACGAATGCGAACGAGGTCATCGCTTGTCTCTCTGTCGTCGTTGTATGTCGCGCCGGGCGGCTGCTTCAGAAGTCCAGCAGCACCGCGCCCCACGTGAAGCCGCCGCCCACCCCTTCGAGCATCACCGTGTCGCCGGGCCTGATCTTGCCCGAGCGCACCGCCTGGTCGAGCGCCAGCGGAATCGACGCGGCCGACGTGTTGCCGTGTTCGTCGACCGTGACGATCAGCTTTTCCATCGGCAGCTTCAGCTTCTTCGCCGTGCTTTGCATGATGCGGATGTTGGCCTGGTGCGGGATCAGCCAGTCGATGTCGGCATCGGCCCGGCTGGCCTTGGCCAGTACCGAGCGCGCCACGTTCTCGAGCACGCCGACGGCGAGCTTGAAGACCGCCTGGCCGTCCATCTTCAGCAGCGGGTCGCCGAACACGCGCCCGCCGGAGACGGTGCCCGGCACGCAAAGGATGCCGACATGGCGGCCGTCGGCATGCAACTCGCTCGCGAGGATGCCGGGTTCGTTGCTCGCTTCGAGCACGACGGCGCCGGCGCCGTCGCCGAACAGCACGCAGGTCGTGCGGTCCTTGAAATCGAGGATGCGCGAGAACACCTCGGCGCCGATCACCAGCGCCTTGCTGGCAGCACCGGTCTTGATCATCGAATCGGCCACCGCCAGCGCATAGACGAAGCCGGAGCACACCGCCTGCACGTCGAACGCAGGGCAGCCGTGCGCGCCGAGCTTGGCCTGCACGATGCAGGCGTCCGATGGGAACACCATGTCCGGCGTGGACGTGGCGACGATGATCAGGTCGATGTCGCCGGCGCTGCGATTCGCGGCCGCCAGCGCGCGCTTCGCGGCCTCGACCGCGAGATCGCTGCTGCCGACGTCGGGCTCCGCGAAATGGCGGGCGCGAATGCCGGTGCGCTCGACGATCCACTGGTCGGAGGTCTCGATGCCGTCGGCCGCCAGCTGGGCGGCGAGGTCGTCGTTGGTGAGGCGCCTGGGCGGCAGGTAGCTGCCGGTCCCGGTGATGCGCGAAAAGCGGGCCTGGATGTGATTCATGCGGTGGGCTCCGTGGCGTGCGCCGCCGGTTCCTCTTCGTTCACCACGGCCGGCATGGCCGAGAGGGTCTCGAGAATGCGGTCGTGCACGCGCTCGAGCAGTCCGTGGCGGGCGGCATCATAAGCCCGATTCAGCGCCTGCTCGAAGGCGTAGGCATCGGCCGAACCGTGGCTCTTGAACACCAGCCCGCGCAAGCCGAGCAGCGCGGCGCCGTTGTAGCGGCGGTGGTCGACGCGCGCCTTGAAGTGTTTCAACACCGGCAGCGCCACGAGTGCGGCGAGCTTCGCGTACACGTTGCGGGTAAATTCCTGGCGGATGAAGTTCGACAGCATCGACGCCAGACCCTCGGCTGTCTTCAACGCCACGTTGCCGACGAAGCCGTCGCAGACGACGATGTCGGTCGTGCCCTTGAAGATGTCGTTTCCTTCGACGTTGCCGTGGAAGTTGAGATGGCCGCTCTCGGCGGCGGCGCGCAGCAGCTCGGCGGCGCGCTTGATCGTTTCGCTGCCCTTGATGGCTTCTTCGCCGATGTTCAGGAGGCCCACCGTCGGGTCTTCCTTGCCTTCGACGGCCGCGACCAGCGCGCTGCCCATCACGGCAAATTCCAGCAGGTGCTCCGCGGTGCAGTCGACGTTGGCGCCGAGGTCGAGCACGGTCGTGAAACCGTCGCGCTCGTTGGGCATCACGGTGGCGATGGCCGGACGGTCGATGCCTTCAAGCGTCTTCAGCAGGTAGCGCGAGACGGCCATCAGCGCGCCGGTGTTGCCGGCCGACACGCAGGCCTGCGCGGCGGCCGCGCCGTTCGCGTCGGGCTTGACTTGTCCGATCGCGACGCGCATCGACGAGTCTTTCTTGCGGCGCAGGGCGACTTCGATCGAGTCGTCCATCTCGACCACCTCGGTTGCCGGCACGATCGTGCAGCGGGGCCACGATGCCGCCGGGGCGAGCGCGGCGGCGCGGCCGACGAGCATCAGTTCGGCTTCGGGGTGGGCCGCCAGAAACGCCTGGCAGGCCGGCAAGGTGACGGACGGGCCATGGTCGCCGCCCATGCAGTCGACGGCGAGGCAGACTTTGGAAAGCAATGGAGGCGGATTCATGTCATCGCCCACCGGGTCGACAGGCGAGCACAAATGCGAACGCCCGGCACTGCATGGAGCAGGCCGGGCGACGGAACGACTTCAGGCATCGGGGCCGCGCACGAAATGCGAACGGCTTTCGCAACGATGCGACTTAGGCGTCTGCCTTGGTCTTCAGGACCTTGCGGCCGCGGTAGAAGCCGGTCGGGCTGATGTGATGACGCAGATGCGTTTCGCCCGTCGTCGGCTCGACCGCCGTGCCCGGGGTGGACAAAGCGTTGTGGGCGCGGTGCATGCCGCGCTTCGAGGGCGACTTCTTGTTCTGTTGAACAGCCATGGGATTCTCCTGTGACGCCGGCCCGCCGCGATAAGGGCATCGGCCACCCCGAGGGCGACGACGAATGCGCGAGCCGAAAAGCCTGCAATTCTAGCATGGCGGGGCGGATCCGACGGGCGGTTCAGTTCGGCGGGCCGCCACGCTTCAAGGCGGCCAGCGCGGCGAACGGATGGGGCTGCTCCGGCGCCTCTTCGTCGTCGTCCGCGGCACTCGGCAAAGGCAGCGGCTCGGGGCAGACGTCATGGCGGGGCACGAGTGGCACGGCGAGCAGCAGCTCGTCTTCCACGAGCTCGCGCAGGTCGAGCGCACGGGTCAGGGCCAGCACGTCGTCCTCGCTGTCGGCGTCGAGCTGAGCGGCCGCGTCTTCGCCGGGGACGAACAGGAAACTGCGTTGCGCTTGGACGTCGGTCTCCAGCGGGCCCAGGCAACGCTGGCACATGAGCGACAAGCGTGCGCGCGCCGTGAGGTGAAGCCAGGGCTGCGGCGGCCCGCCGCGCACCGGGCGGCTTTCGCCCTCGGTGCTCCAGCGGGCCATGTCGCCTTCGGCCGGTTTGGCGTCGGCATGGGCGGTGTCGGCGAGCCGGTCGAGTTCGGCGAGCGGCCAGTCGCCCTCCAGGCGTCCGCCTTCCTTCGCGAAGGCTTCCACATCCAAACGGCGCGGGTCCACGGGGCGCGTTTTCATGGGCCAAGTGTACGTTTGGGGCGGCACTGACAGGGCCCCATTGCCAATGGCGGGCCGGTGGGACAATGAACCGGATGAGCGTTCCGCCCTCTCTCGTCCTCGCTTCCACTTCCCGTTACCGCCGCGAACTTCTTGAGCGGTTGAAGCTCGCCTTCGAGGTCCACTCGCCTGAGGTCGACGAGTCGCCCGTCACCGGAGAGGCACCGGCGCAGATGGCGCAGCGCCTCGCGCTGGCGAAGGCCGAGGCCGTGGCGCACCGGTTTCCCGAAGCGGTCGTCATCGGCTCCGATCAGGTGGCCGATCTGGACGGCCGGCCGGTCGGCAAGCCTGGGACACATGAGCGGGCCGTGCAGCAGCTGCGTTCGATGAGCGCACGCAGCGTCGTCTTCCACACTGCGGTTGCGGTCGTGCGGCGCAGCACCGGCTTCGCCGCTTCGGCGCGGGTGCCGGTCACCGTGCGGTTCCGTTCGCTGGGCGACGCGGAGATCGAGCACTACCTGCGCACCGAGCAGCCCTACGACTGCGCGGGCAGCGCCAAATCGGAAACGCTGGGCATCGCGCTGCTGGAGGCGATCGAGTCCAACGATCCGACGGCGCTCGTCGGATTGCCATTGATCGCCACCTGCCGGCTGCTTCGCGACGCCGGGCTGGATCCGCTCGCATGACCGGAATGCTGTACCTGGTGCCGAACGCACTGGATTTCGGCACGGCCGATGCGCAGTCGGCTCCCGCCGACTTGCAGGAGGTGCTTCCGCTCGGCGTCCTGCGCATCGCGGCGCGCCTGAGCTGCTGGGTCGCGGAGAACGCGAAGACGACACGTGCTTTTCTGAAGCGCGTGGATGCGGTGGTGCCGCTGGCACAGCCGCTGCAGTCGCTGCAGATCGTCGAGCTGCCGCGCCCGCAGAAGGGAGCGAAGGTGCAGGCGCCGGCCGGCCTCGACGCGCTGCTGGCGCCGGCACTGCAGGGCCTGGACATCGGGCTGATCTCGGAAGCCGGGCTGCCGGCCGTCGCCGACCCGGGCGCGGCGCTCGTGCAGGCGGCGCATGGGCTCGGGATCCCGGTGGTCGCGCTGCCGGGGCCGAGTTCGTTGCTGCTCGCGCTGTCGGCCAGCGGGCTCAACGGCCAGAGTTTTGCGTTCGTCGGCTACCTGCCGGTGGAGGCAGCCGAGCGCACGTCGCGCATCCGCGATCTGGAAGCGCTGTCGCGCCGGCAAGGGCAGACCCAGCTCGTCATCGAAACGCCCTACCGCAACGAGGCTTTGCTGGCCGCGCTGCTGGCGACGCTGAGTCCGCAGACGCGGCTGTCGGTGAGCTGCGGGCTGACGCTGCCGCAGGGATGGAGCCGCACCGACACGGTGGCGCGATGGAAGGCGGCGCCGAGGTCGGTGCCGAAGGATGTGCCGGCGGTGTTTAGTTTGCTCGCAAGCTGAACGCGCGAGCCCCCCCCCGAGCCACCCCCGAGCCGTCACCCCGGCGAAAGCCGGGGTCCACTCGCCGCCACATCCGCCACCTGACCAGTGGACCCCGGCTTTCGCCGGGGTGACGGGTGACGGGTGACGCGTGACGCGTGACGGGCGACGGGCGACGGGCGACGGGCGACGGGCGACGGCGTCGCGGGTCAGTCGGCCTTCTTCCCGCCGAACAACGCCGCCACCTTGCGCTTGGGCTTGATGTTCGGCGACAACCCGCGCGGCGCCGGCGTGCTCGCCTGGGACGACTTGTTCTCCCAGGCCGGCTCGGCGGTGGCGCTGGCTTCGTACGGCCGCTCGAAGAACGGGTCGGACGCCGGCTTCGACGGGGCGTAGCTGAAGCCGCCGCTGCCGCGCGACGGGCTGCGCGGCTCTCGGACCTCGTCGTCGCCGCCGCTGCGGCGGCGCTCGGCGCGCGGGTCGCGTCGCGGGCGATCGTCATCCAGCTCGAGCGGCTCCAGCTCGATCTTCTTCTTGATCAGCTTTTCGATGTCGCCGACGAGGCGGGTGTCTTCGCGCGTGACCAGCGTGATCGCCAAGCCAGAGGCCCCGGCCCGGCCGGTGCGGCCGATGCGGTGCACGTAGTCCTCGGCGTTGAACGGCACGTCGAAGTTGAACACCCCCGGCAGGTCGGCGATGTCCAGGCCGCGTGCGGCCACGTCGGTGGCGACGAGCACGTCGACCTCGCCGCGCTTGAACGCTGCCAATGCCTTCAACCGCTCGTCCTGCGACTTGTCGCCATGCAGCGCATTGGTTCGCAGCCCGTCGCGCTCGAACGAGCGCGCCAGGCGAGCGCAGCCGAGCTTGGAGTTGACGAAGACCAGCGCCTGGCCGAGCGAGCGCTCCTTCAGCAGCTTGAGCACCGCCGCGCGCTTGTCGTCGGTGCCGACGCTGTAGAAGCGCTGCTCGACATTCGTCGCGGTGGCGTTCGGCCGCGCCACCTCGACCAAGAGCGGGTCCTGCAGGTAGCTTTCGGCCAGCCGCTTGATCTCCGGCGAGAACGTGGCCGAGAACAGCAGCGTCTGGCGCTGCTTGGGCAGGTAGCTGAGAATGCGCTGCAGATCGGGCAGGAAGCCGATGTCGAGCATGCGGTCGGCCTCGTCGAGCACGACGTACTCGACCTGGTTGAGCACCGTGTTCTTCGCCTCGATGTGGTCGAGCAGCCGGCCCGGCGTGGCGATCAGCACCTCGACGCCGGTCTTCAGCTCCGCGGTCTGCGGCTTCATGTCGATGCCGCCGAACACCACGGTTGCACGCAGCTTGGTGTGCTTGGAGTAGGTCTTGACGCTGTTGGCCACCTGGTCGGCCAGTTCGCGCGTGGGCGCCAGCACCAGCGCACGCACCGGGTGGCGCGCCGGCGACATGCTGGTGTTTTCGTGCTTCAGCATCTTCTGCAGCAGCGGGAGCGAGAACGCCGCGGTCTTGCCGGTGCCGGTCTGGGCGGCGCCCATCACGTCGCGGCCGGCCAGCACGATCGGGATGGCCTTGGCCTGGATCGGCGTCATCGTCAGGTAGCCCGATTCGGCCACGGCGCGAAGCAGCTTCGGGTCCAGCGGGAGGGTGTCGAAGCGGGCGGGCGCCGGCACGTCGATCTCGGGGCCGGCGGCGCTTGTGGCGCTGGCCTGGGTGGATTCGGTCATCCTTCAATTATCGCCGTTGAGGGAAATAACAGGATCACCGGCGCACGATCAACCACTCCGGGACGCGAAAACGCACGATCCGGCCGTACAGAAACACGTATGTCAGGCCAAACAGCACGATGAATACCGCCAGCACCGCCGTGCTGTGCCAGAAGACGACGGCCGGAACGATCGACATCATGCACAGCATCCACAGATACGGAGCGGTCAGCGAGTTGCGCTTGGTCAAGGCCTTGGCGCTCTTGGTGCCAACCGCCCAGCGCATCAGGCGACGGTAGACCAGGCTGTGCAGGTGCACGCCGTCGGGCATGCCGACCGGCCGGCCGCGGATGAAGCGGCGCCGATACATCGAGAACAAGGTCTCGAAAATCGGGTAGATGCACATCAGCAGCGGAAACATCGGCGACACCTCGGGGTTGCGGTGCAGCAGCAGCACGCTGAGCTCCGCGACGTAAAACCCGAGGAAATACGCGCCGCCGTCGCCGAGGAAGATGAGGCCGGCCGGGAAATTCCAGATGAAGAAGCCCAGCACGGCGCCGAAGCCGGCCAGCGCGCAGAAGGCCAGCGCCGGGTCCTCGGCCTGGAAGGCCACATAGGCGATCGCGCCGAGCATCATCATCACGCACATGGCGGCCAGGCCGTTGAAGCCGTCGATGATGTTGATCGCATTGGCCACGCCGGCGACCGCGAAGACCGTCGCCACCGCTGCGCCGACCGAGAACGAGACCAGCCAGTCCAGACCGGGGATGTCGGTGCGGTCGATGACTGCGTCGAGCGCCCAGACGGCAATTGCCGCCGACATCGCCGTGAAGAACAGCCTGCGTCGGGGGCTCTGGCTGCGGGTCAAATCTTCGGCCAGGCCGGCCAGGAATGCCGGCACCGAGCAGGCGAGGAGCACGAGGCCGAGCTGCGTTTCGTCTTCTCGGACCGTCCACAGCAGGCCCAGCGCACCGGCCAGCCCCAGCACGATGCCGATGCCGCCGATGCGCGGCACCGGATCGTGGTGGACCCGCTGCGGCCCGAAGGGATCGGCATGCCCGGACAGGGGATGCAGCGCCCGAGCCGACCGGATGACGAGCAATGTGATCGCCGCCGAGAGACCGAACGCGAGCAGGAGAAACAACATGGCGCGAAGTGTATGCGGGGCCCACGCACCTCCACCTTGGGGGAAGCGCCCCCGGATCGAGCGGGTCGGGCGTACGCGGCAGCCACTACAATCCCGCGGTCCAGCCGGACGAGCCCGCACGGGACACGCCGGCTGGTCCCACCTGCGCACGAGGCCGGCCCACCCTGCGCCGAAGCCGGCCAGCGCCGAGTCGCCCACCTGCAGTCACTGAAAGCGCGGAACTCATGTTGTTGATCACCGGGGCCGCCGGCTTCATCGGCGGCAATTTCGTTCACCACTGGTTTGCCCGCTCCGACGAGCCGGTGCTGGTTCTGGACAAACTCACCTACGCCGGCAACATGCAGACATTGGCCGAGCTGCTGAAGCCTGGCGTGTGCGACGTGGTGCAAGGCGACATCTGCGACCGCGCCCTGGTGGCGCGCCTGCTGGCCGAACACAAGCCGCGCGCGGTGCTTCATTTCGCTGCCGAGAGCCACGTGGACCGCTCGATCCATGGCCCCGGCGAGTTCGTGCAGACGAACATGGTGGGCACCTTCAGCCTCCTGGAGGAGGTGCGCGGCCACTGGAGCGCCTTCCCCGCGGGCGAACGCGAAGCCTTCCGCTTCTTGCACGTGTCCACCGACGAGGTGTATGGGTCGCTGTCGGAGACCGACCCGGCCTTCAGCGAGACCACCGCCTATGCGCCCAACAGCCCCTACTCGGCGAGCAAGGCCGGCAGCGACCACCTGGTGCGCGCCTACCACCACACCTACGGCCTGCCGACGCTCACCACGAACTGCAGCAACAACTACGGGCCGTTCCATTTTCCCGAGAAGCTGATCCCGCTGATGATCCTCAACGCGCTGGAGGGCAAGCCGCTGCCGGTGTACGGCGACGGGCTCAACATCCGCGACTGGCTCTACGTGCGCGACCATTGCGAAGCCATCCGCCAGGTATTGGAGCGAGGCCGGCCCGGCGAGGTCTACAACGTGGGCGGCAAGAACGAGATCCGCAACATCGACGTCGTAACCACCATCTGCCGGAAGTTGGACGGCCTGCGTCCGCGGGCCAGCGGCCGCTACGAAGACCTGATCACCTACGTCAAGGACCGCCCCGGCCACGACCGCCGCTACGCGATCGACCCGACGAAGATCGAGCGCGAGATCGGCTGGCAGCCGAGCGAGACCTTCGAGTCGGGCATCGACAAGACCGTGCGCTGGTACCTCGACAACGGCGCCTGGGTGGACGGCGTGCGCTCCGGCGCCTATCGGCAATGGGTGCAGGCCAACTACGGCGAGCGAGGCGCGGCGTGATTGCGGCATCGCGATGAAGATCCTCTTGCTCGGCAAGAACGGCCAGCTCGGCTGGGAGCTGCAGCGTTCGCTGGCGCCGCTCGGAGAACTGGTCGCGCTCGGCCGAACCGACACGCCGCTCGCGGCCGACTTCGACGATCCGCAGGGGCTCGCGGCCATCGTGCGCGAGCTGCGGCCGCAGATGATCGTGAATGCCGCCGCATACACCGCGGTCGACAAGGCAGAGAGCGAACTCGAGCCGGCGCGAGGGGTCAACGCGGTCGCGCCCGGCATGCTCGCGCGGGAAGCCGCCGCCATGGGCGCCTGGCTGGTGCACTACTCGACCGACTACGTCTTCAACGGCAGCGGCCGCCTGCCCTGGAACGAGGACGCGCCGACGGCGCCGCTGAACGTGTACGGCCGGACCAAGCTCGAAGGCGAGCAGCTGATCCGTGCCAGCGGCTGCCGGCACCTGATCCTCCGCACGAGCTGGGTCTATGCTGCCCGTGGCGGCAACTTCGCCAAGACGATGCTGCGGCTGGCCTCCGAACGCGAGCGCCTGACGGTGATCGACGACCAGTTCGGCGCGCCGACCGGCGCCGACCTGCTGGCCGACGTGACGGCGCATGCGCTGCGCACGGCGCTGCAGCGCCCGGACGTGAGCGGCACGTACCACGCGGTCGCCGGCGGCGAGACCTCGTGGCATGGCTACGCACGCTTAGTCGTTGAGTGGGCGCGTGCGCACGGCATGCCGATCAAGGTGGCCGCGGAAGCGGTCGAAGCGATTCCCACGAGCGCCTTCCCGACGCCGGCCGAGCGGCCGCGCAATTCGCGCCTGGACACCACCCGACTTCGCGAGACCTTCGGCCTCACGCTGCCGCACTGGCGCGCCGGCGTGGAACGCATGCTCGCGGAAGTGCACGACCGCTGACCCACGGAACCAGACACATGCAACGCAAAGGCATCATCCTCGCCGGCGGGTCCGGCACCCGTCTCCACCCGGCCACGCTCGCGCTGAGCAAGCAGCTGCTGCCGGTGTACGACAAGCCGATGGTGTACTACCCGCTGTGCACGCTGATGCTTGCCGGCATCCGCGACATCCTCGTCATCAGCACGCCGCAGGACACGCCTCGCTTCGAAGCGCTGCTCGGTGACGGCTCGCGCTGGGGATTGAACCTGAGCTACTGCGTGCAGCCCAGCCCCGACGGTCTGGCCCAGGCCTTCATCCTCGGGCGCGAGTTCATTGGCGGCTCGCCGAGCGCGCTGGTGCTAGGCGACAACATCTTCTACGGCCACGACTTCCAGCGGTTGCTGCACAACGCGGCAGACCAGACGACGGGCGCGAGCGTGTTCGCATACCACGTGCATGACCCGGAGCGCTACGGCGTGGTCGCATTCGACACGCAGCAGCGCGCCGTGAGCATCGAGGAAAAGCCGAAGGCGCCGAAGAGCAACTACGCGGTGACGGGCCTGTACTTCTATGACGAGCAGGTGTGCGACATCGCGGCGAGCATCAAGCCCAGCGCGCGCGGGGAGCTGGAGATCACCGATGTCAACGCGCGCTACCTGTCGCAGGGCCAGCTCAACGTCGAGATCATGGGCCGCGGCTACGCGTGGCTGGACACCGGCACGCACGACAGCCTGATGGAGGCCGGGCAGTTCATCGCGACGCTGGAGAAGCGGCAAGGCCTCAAGGTGGCGTGTCCCGAAGAAGTCGCGTTCCGCTCCGGCTGGATCAGCGCCGCCGAGCTGGAAGCGCAGGCGCAGCCGATGCTGAAGAACGGATACGGCGCCTACCTGATGCGGCTGTTGAGCGAGCGAGCATTCTGATGAAGGTCACGCCCACCCAGCTGCCCGAGGTGCTTATCCTCGAACCGAAGGTCTTCGGGGACGAGCGCGGCTTTTTCATGGAGAGCTACAACCAGCGGGCCTTCGACGAAGCGGTGGGCTACGAGGTGAAGTTCGTGCAGGACAACCATTCGCGCTCGGCGCGCGGGGTGCTGCGCGGGCTGCACTACCAGTTGCCGCCGCATGCGCAGGGGAAGCTCGTGCGCGTGACGGCGGGCGCGGTATTCGATGTGGCGGTGGACATGCGGCGCAGCAGCCCGCGGTTCGGGCAGTGGGCGGGGGTGGAGTTGAGTGCGGAGAATCACCGGCAGTTTTGGATTCCACCTGGGTTTGCGCATGGGTTTCTGGTGTTGAGTGAGAGCGCGGATTTTCTCTACAAGACCACGGACTACTATGCGGCGCAGACAGAGGGGGCTGTGCTGTGGGACGACCCGACGCTCGGAATCGCATGGCCCCTGGCCGGGATGGCACCGCTGCTGTCTACGAAGGATGCAACGGCTTCGAGCTTCGCCGACGCACTGCGCTTCGAATGACGGCGGGCGGACGATAAACACTTCTCGCGTCCGGCGCCGTTCCGACCCTTTCGCTTCAACGACAATGCGAGGTTTGCCGCCGTTGCACCATGCTGGTTCAGAGTCTCCCACCCGCACCACCGAAACGCGGCCCCCTGAAAGTACAGCGGGCAGTGTTGTTGGCACTCGTCATTCGAGAGTTGCGCACACGCGTGCAGGGGCGATGGCTCGGGATGCTGTGGATGCTGTTCGAACCACTGGCTCACGTGTTACTTATTCTGGCCGTGTTCGGTTTTCGCCATCATGCGGCATCGGTGAATGTCGAATTCCCCGTCTTCTTGGTGACCGGACTCCTTCCCTTTTTCATCTTCCGCAATTTAGCGAGAAGGCTGCCCAATGCGATCAGTTCGAACCGCAGTTTGTTCTCTTATCGGCAGGTCAAGCCTATCGATGCGCTGATCGCACGAGTCATCGTCGAAACGGGACTGTACAGCGCCGTCTACCTGACGGCATTGGTGCTATTGGGTTGGCTCGGGTTCCACTGGCTACCGTGGGCACCGCTGGAGCTGATGGCTGTTAGTTTCGTTCTCGTGGTATTTGGCGCTGTGGCGGGATTACTGTTCTCGGTACTGGCTCATAACCGACCAAAGGTCCAGACCGTCATCGGTTGGATATTTCTTCCACTTTACGTTGCTTCCGGGGTGATCTTCCCGTTGCAGAGCCTCCCGCTCGAGTACCGGCATTGGTTGATGTTCAATCCCTTGTTGCACCTCGTTGAACTGTCCCGCACGTATTTCATTCCAAACTACGAATCGCTGCCGGGTGTCAACCTTGGTTACCCAGCGGCATGGACTCTCGGCGTCGCAACGCTGGCGCTGAGTGCCTACCGCCTTTACCGATACCACATGGTAGCCGCGGAGTAGAAACGACCGGCCATGCTGCAACTTCGCAACCTGACAAAGTGGTACCCAACGCCACAAGGGCGCCGCTATGTCTTCCGCAATCTGAACTTCACCTTTCCAGCAGGAGCCAATGTCGGCTTGATCGGGCGCAATGGGGCAGGCAAATCCACCCTGATGCGTCTCATCGGCGGCACGGACACGCCCAACGCCGGAGCGGTGGTTACAGATGCACGAGTCTCTTGGCCTGTGGGCCTGACAGGTGGATTCCAGGGATCGCTGACGGCGCGCGAGAACATCCAATTTGTCTGCCGCGTCAACGGCGCCACGGGTGCCGCCATGCGGCGAGTGATCAGTTTTGTCGAGGACTTCGCCGAAATCGGAGATTCGTTCAATCTACCGGTGAAGTCATACTCGTCCGGCATGCGCTCACGAGTGGCCTTTGGCTTGAGCATGGCCTTCGATTTCGACTACTACC
>DATKCI010000024.1:0-16539 GCA_035513255.1 Piscinibacter sp.
CGGATGAAATCCGGGGTGCTGACTTCGCATGCCACGGCCGCCCCCGGATTTCATTCATAGAAACTACGGGCCTCGGACGTCTGACGGAGCATCCAGCGCCTCGGCCACCAGCTGCGTGTCCATGTACTCCGTCAGCTCCCGCAGTTTGCCGTCCGCGATGCGGCACACCCAGCAGTAGGTGTTGTCGTAGCGCTTGCCCAGGCGGGTGGTGGCGAGGCCGCGGCACTCGACGACGACAAGGTCGCCCTCCGCGATGAAACGTTGCGCGGTGTTCGTGTAGGGGCCGTCGAACTGCGCGAACAGCGGCTTCAGCAGCTGGTCCACGACGTCGCGCTTGCCGCGGTAGGTTCCTGACCAGGCCGTCGTGCCGATCAGGGTCCAGACAAAGTCGTCCACCAGGCTCTCGACGAAAGGCTTGCCGTTGCCTTTCGCCAGCTCTTCACAGATGCGCTGCATCAGGCGCTTGTTCTCGATGCTGGGGCCGTGTGCCGTTTCCATCTCATGTCCTTTCGATCCGCGCCATTCGCGTGGCGTCGATTGAACATGCTGGAGTGCGCTCCAGATCAAGCGCTTTTTAGCGGACGCTTGCGGAGGCGCTCGGGCAGGGCGGCCGACTGGATCGAAGGTGTCTTCTGCGGCCGATGACCGCTGCTCATCCATTCGCCGTAGAAGTCGATCTTGCCGTCGATCAGCTTCAGCGCGCGCTTCCAGTCGGCGATCGTGTCCTCCACCCGCGCACGGTGCGCGCGCAGCAGCTCCTGCCGTTCTGCAAGGCTGCTGCGGCCTTGTTTGACCAGCACCGTGTACCGGCGCATCTCGGCAATCGACATGCCGGTGCGGCGCAGCCGATCCATCAGCTCGAGCCAGCCGACGTGCAGCTCGTCGTAGACGCGGCGGCCGCCGTCGTCGCGCTGCACGCCGGGAATCAACCCCTGCGCTTCGTACCAGCGAATGGCGTCGATGCTGCGTCCGGTCAAGGCGGCGAGTTCGCCGATGCGATAGGTGGTCGGCATGGGCTCGATCCTAGCGCCGGGTCAACGCAGGTGCACATAGGTGCCGGGTGCGGGCTCCTGCGGCGCCAGCCCCTTGCGCACGGCGCCCAGCGGCGGCGGGGGCCCGCGCCGCGTCGAGCGTGCAGCGAGCCAGGCGAACCAGGCCGTCCACCACGAACCCTCGACCGGTGCGGTGTCGGCCAGCCATTCCTCCGGCCTGAGAATGCGCTCGCCGTGGCGCCATTCGCGAAGGCGGTAGCTCGCGCGCGGCGAGCCGGGCGGATTGACGATGCCGACGTTGTGACCGCCCGCGGCGAGCACCAGCGTCTGCTCCACGCCGGTCAACGCGTTGAGCTTGAACACTGATCGCCACGGCGCGATGTGGTCCTGCACGGTGGCCACGAGGAACAGCGGCGCGTCGATGTCGTGCAGGTTGACGATGTTGCCGGCGAGCGTCATTTCGCCGCGGGCCAGCGCGTTGTGCAGGAACAGCCGGCGCAGGTACTCGGCATGCATGCGGTAGGGCATGCGCGTGCCGTCGGCGTTCCAGGCCATCAGGTCGCTGACCGGCTGGCGTTCGCCGAGCAGGTAGTTCAGCGTGCGGTAGGACCAGACCAGGTCGTTCGAACGGATCATCTGGAACGTGGCCTTCATCTGCCGCTTGTCCAGCGTGCCGCGCTGCCACATGCGGTCCTCGAGGTGGGCGACCTGGCTCTCGTCGATGAACATCGAAATCTCGCCGGGGTCGTCGAAGTCGGTCTGCGCGGCCAGCAGCGTGAGCGTCTTCAGGCGCTTGTTCCCGCTGCGGCCGAGCGCCGCGGCGGCCATGGCGAGCAGCGTGCCGCCCAGGCAATACCCCACCGCATGGACGCGCGAGGCGGGCACGATCTTGCCGATCGCGTCGAGCGCGGCCTGCACGCCGAGCGCGTGGTAGTCGTCGAAGCCGAGGTCGCGGTCGCCGGCATCGGGGTTCTTCCACGAGATCGCGAAGACCGTGAAGCCGCGGTCCACGAGGTGCCGGATCAGCGAGTTGTGCGGCGAAAGATCGAGCACGTAGTACTTCATGATCCACGCCGGCACGATCAGCACCGGCTCGGGGTGCGTCGTGCGGGTCGTGGGTTCGTACTGGATCAGCTCGATCAGCCGGTTGCGCAGCACCACGCGGCCCGGCGTGACCGCGATGTTCTCTCCGACGCGAAACTTCTCCGCTCCGAATGGCGGCTGGTCCTGCGCCTCGCGCTGGAGGTCGTCGACCATGTGCGCCGCACCGCGAGCCAGGTTCGCGCCGCGTTCTTCCAGCGTTCGGCGCAGCACGACCGGGTTGGCGACCATCGAGTTGGACGGGGCCACCATGTCCAGCCATTGCCGCGCCCCGAAGCTCACCATGTGCTCGTGGTGCGGGTTCACGCCCGGCACGCCGGCGGTCGCGTGCTGCCACCACTGCTGGCGCAGCAGAAAGGCCTGGGCGAGCCACCCGAACGGCGGGTCGCGCCAGGCGGGGTCGTCGAAGCGCTTGTCCTGCGGCATCGGTTCGATGCACCACGGCGAGCGCGGGTCGCGCGTCACTGCGTCGAGCCAGCGCAGCGCCTGATCGAAGCCGAGTTCGGCCAGCTCCCATTGTTTGGCGGGCGAGCCGGCCAGATGCACCCACCAGTCCAGGAAGGCTGCCGTCGGCGTGGCCGGCGCGAGCGTCGCGGCGCGGCCGAACATCGCGCTGATGCCGCGCTGGATGTCCTGGTAGCGCAGGAACGGCTCCGACGGCGGCGCGCCGCGCCCGAGCCAGGGGCTGTCGCCGCGCTCCCGGGTGTCGGCCCGCGAGCGCGTTGAAGGGCGAACGTGGGTCCACATGTCCATCGCCGTGCCGTAACAGCCATGGTGCGGGCGGTCACCGCTTGTGTCAAGACGACTCTCTCGCTGAACTCCCGCAACGCCATCCTGAGCCCGGCCAGATCGATCAACTCGAGGAGCAGCACGCTGCCCCGGCATGGCTCAACGGCTCGGTGCCTACAGGTAAAGCTCAGAGCCACCCATCGGTCGAAGGACGCAGGCGCAAGGTCAAGGCGTTGCCACGAAAGTGGTCGCGGCAAGGGGAGTCACGTCCGATGACGTTCCGGCGTGTCGCTTCGGCGGCTCCTCAGGCACTCCCAAGGACGTCCACGGCCTTGTTGGCGTCGGCCAGCGAGTCCACTGCCACATAGGCCACGAACTGCTTGCCGATGACCGAGGCCGAGAACCCGCGCAGGTTGATTCCCGAATCCGCAAGCTTCTGAGTCAGCACTGCGGCAACGCCTGGCTTGTCCGGGCCCATGACCCGCACGGAATGATGGCGCCGGGTGACGTTGAAGCCCACTTGCGCGGCAGCGCTGATTTCCCGGTCGCCCTGCAGCGGCGTGACGAACACCATGCCCTTGCCGGGTTCCTCCGGAGCACGCCGCGCAATGATGGATTGCAGATCCGCCCCCGCTTCCCGCAGTGCGGTCAGCACGTCTGCCAGGCCGCCAGGCGTGTCCGGGATGCTCGCCGCCCAAACATCGACGCGTTCCACAAGAAGATCCATGCCAGATCTCCCACCTTGCACATGCCGATGGGTTCCCGACATGCCGAAGACCCGCTCGGGAAAAATCATGCGCCGCGTGCTCGCAGCGATTTCGAATGGACAGGATCCCGGCGACGTGTCCACGCTGGCCAATCCGGAGGTCGTCGATTCAATCAAGGGAATCACCAAATAGCCAAGGGCGAGCGACGGTTGCCGCGGCATCGGGCTCGGGCGGGCTGCCCTGGCGACGTCATGTGCGCGGTTCGTCCTTCTCGCCGCATCGTCGGTCCCACCTTCATGCTCGGCTCGCCACCTCGATCCCGTCTTCTGCAGCGTCGTCGGGCAGCCGACTGGCCAACACCTTGTCGATCGTCTTGCCATCCATGTCGACGATCTCCAGCCGCCAGCCTTCCCAGACCACCGTGTCGGCCACCTTCGGCAGGCGGCCGGTCAGCAGCATCAGCATGCCGCTGAGCGTGTGATAGCGACCGCGCTCCTCTTCGGGCACGGCGTCCAGCGCGAGACGATCCTTCAGCTCGGGCACGGGGATGTGGCCGTCGAGCAGCCAGGTTCCGTCCTCGCGCTGCACCGCCCACGATGTGTCCGGGTCACGCGGACGGAATTCGCCGGTGATGGCCTCGATCAGGTCCTGCAGCGTCACGATGCCCTGCACCTCGCCGTATTCGTCGATGACGAAGGCCATGTGCACGTCGGACGAGCGGAAGTTGTCGAGCAGTTCCATGCCGGTCAGTGTCTCCGGCACGTACAGCGGATGTTCCATCGGCTGCGCCGCCAGGCTGCGATCGGCGTCGCGCAGCGCGCGCGACAGCCATTGCCGCGCATTCAGCACCCCGAGCAGGTTCTCCAGGCTGCCGTTGACCACCGGAAAGCGCGCATGGTCGCTCTGCTCGATGCGCGCGAGGTTGTCCTCGAACGGCAGGCTGAGGTCCAGCACGACGACATCGCCGCGCGGCACCATCAGCGAACCGATCTGCCGGTCGTCGAGGCGGAACACGTTGCGCACCATCGCGTGCTCGTGCGACTCGATGACGCCCGCCGAGGTGCCCTCTGCGAGCATCGCGTGGATCTCCTCCTCGGTCACCGGGCTGCCGCTGCTGTCCTTCACGCCCAGCAGGCGCAGCAAAGCCTTCGTGGAGATCGACAGCAGCCGAACGAAGGGCTTTGTTGCAGTGGCGAGCCAGTCGATCGGGCGCGCTACCAGTCGCGCGAAAGTCTCGGGATGCGTCTGGCCGAGGCGCTTGGGGACGAGTTCGCCGACGACGATCGAAAAGTACGTGATGACCACGACGACCAGTCCGGTGGCGCCGTAGCCGCTGTAGGCCGCCGGCACACCGACGGACGTCAGCCACACGGACAGCGGCGCTGCGAGCGCGGCCTCGCCGACGATGCCGTTGAGCACGCCGATCGACGTGATGCCGATCTGGATCGTCGACAGGAAACGCGTCGGGTCCTCGCCCAGCTTGACCGCCGCTGCCGCGCCGTGGTCGCCCTCGTCGATCCGCCGCTGCAACCGCGCCTTGCGTGCCGTGACCAGGGCGATCTCGGACATGGCGAAGAGGCCGTTCAGAAGGATGAGGGCGAAGAGTATGGCGATTTCCATGAGGGATCCGGGAGGAGGAGGGAGACGACTGTGCAAGGCTGAGCGGTGTCGATACCACCCACGCGCGCATGCACGTCTCGGGCTTTGCAGTGAGGGCGCGATTGCAGGACGGGTCGCCGCGTCGCGCAGGGCGCGAAGAGGCAGGGCGATCGGGCCGCGGGAGGCCCGCGGCGAGGGTTTAGGCGACCGAGCCGTTCGCGCAAGGAGGGCGCTGCGGCCCATCCAGGTACGGGGCACCCAGCTCCGTGGCGACGTAGGGTCGTGGCCGGCACATGGCCGCCGCGTTGACCTTCACGTGCGGGCCGACGGGCAGCAGACCCGGTTGGTCCGCGAGGTTCTCGCCTTGCGACTGGGCCGGCTGATCATCCAGATGGTGGTCTTCGACCGAGCCGTCGAGACGGGCTTCACCGGCAGGCTGGGTCGCTTGCTGGCTGTTCGGCGATGCGAGCAGCACCGGCGGTTCATGCGTCATGAGACCGGCCCAAACGAGGAGGACTGCAAGAAGGAGCGCGATGGCCCGCGAAGACATGGCGCGCGATTGTACTGATGGGTCTCCAAATTGCCGTTGGAGACCGGCGCGCAGGTGTCCCCGCCTACCGCGAGCTGACCGGAAAGGCGCCCCCGCTGCGGCTCGCTTCGAAGGGCAACGTGCGCACGCAGTTGCGGCCGTCCGACTTGGCGGCGTACAGCGCGGTGTCTGCTTCGTGGATCATCCAGTCCAGCGACGGCAGCTCGGCTCGCAGCGGCGCCACGCCGACGCTCACCGTCGTGGCCACCGTGGCGTTGCGCCACGGCACGCTGAGGCCTTGCACGCGTTCGCGAATGCGCTCAGCGACGTCCAGCGCGCCCAGCGGGTCGGTGTGCGGCAGAAAGACGATCAGTTCCTCTCCGCCGAAACGCGCCAGCACGTCGGCTTGCCGCAACTGCTCACCGGTCACGCGGGCGATCGCGCGCAGCAGTTCGTCGCCGCAGAGGTGGCCGTGCGCGTCGTTGACCCGCTTGAAATGGTCGGCGTCGATCAGCAGCAACGCGGCCTGCATGTTGTAGCGCCGGGCCCGGTCCCATTCGCGCTGGACGACGGCCATGAAGTGGCGGCGGTTGTGCACACCGGTCAGGTCGTCGTGGGTGGCCAGCACCGTCAACTGCTGCCGCGTGCGCTCGAGCTCGAACACGAGGCGAAGAACGAAAGCGCCGATCAGCGGCGTCAGCACCACCGAGCACAGCGTCGCCGACGCGGCGGCGAGCATGCGGTCGCCGCGGTCGAGCACGGTAATGATCCCTTGCGTGATCAGCACCGAGGACAGCGCGACGATGCCCGTAATGACGGCCGTGGCACGGCGAAGCCCGAGGCGCAGCACCATGCGGCTGAGCCAACGGAACCACGTCGGCGAGGAGTCGGGAATGAGGGGCGTCATGGTGTTGAAGCCCCACATTCGACCACAATCGACCGTCGTGCGGGCGCATCGCGCCGAATGCGCAGCACCGGGCGTGACAAACCCGGCGGCAAATCCCCCCCGAGCGCGCCGTGGGCGCGATGGACCAGCGGTTGTGGTTCGCGCTCAAACGAGCTAGTGTGGTCGCGCCACTTTCCAGCCAGGAGCGAACACCATGAGCAACCACGTCTACAAGCTGCTCGAGCTGACCGGCTCTTCCGCCGTCAGCATCGAGGAAGCGGTGCAGAACGCGATCAGCAAGGCGCACGAGACGGTGCGCAACATCCAGTGGTTCAGCGTGACCGAGACGCGCGGCCACGTGACGGACGGCAAGGTCGCGCACTGGCAGGTCACCGTGAAGCTCGGCTTCACGCTGGACTGATCGGCGCAGGGGCGGCGGCACGCGCACCCGCGCATGCCGTGCGTCCTACAGTGCCGCGGCTGCGCTCGCGCGGGCCGCCGAGCTGCCCGCCCAGTGGCGGATGTTCTGCACGTCGACCATGCGCTCGGACGAGGCGACCGCGCCCATCAGCACGACGAGCAGCTTGCGGCCGGCCGCTTCGAGCCGCATCGTCAGGCACACGCCCGCTTCGCGGGTGAACCCAGTCTTCGACAGGCTGATGTCCCAGCCGGGACGTCCGACGAGCCGGTTCGTGTTGCGAAAGACGTAGCTGCGTCCGTTGACCTTGATTTCGCGGCTGGGTTGCGATGTCGCTCTCACGATGGTCCGGTAGCGCGTCGAGGCCATGAGGATCTTGACCATGTCTTGCGCAGTCGCGTGGTTGTTCGGCGACAGGCCGGTGGGTTCGACCAGCACGGTGTCGGCGAGCTTCAAGGCCTTGATCTTGCGGGCCATCGCGGCATTGAAGCCGGCGGTTCCGCCGGGATAGGTTCTCGCGAGCGCGGCGGCGGCGCGGTTGTCCGAGGACATCAGCGCCAGTTCGAGCAGCGTGCGGCGCGAGAACGACGAGCCCACCGGCACGCCCGAGCGGGTGTGCTTGAGCGTGTCGAGGTCGTTCTTCGTGATGCGTATCGTCCGGTTCATCGGCAAGCGCGCATCGAGCACGACCATCGCTGTCATCAGCTTGGTCATTGACGCGATCGGTGCGGCGGTGGCGGCGTTCTTCTCCAGCAGCACCTCGCCGCTGGCTTCGTCGACCACCAGCGCGTGGGCCGAACTGAAGTCGATGTCGGCCCAACTGGCGGAGCAGCCGACGAGGAACAGGAGGGCGACAGCCGTCTGGAAGAGGGCGGTGAGGGGCATGGGCGCGTCGGGAGTGAGAGGTAAGAACCGCCACTCCGACTACACATTGCTACACCGGTTCCCAAAAAGTCTCAAAAAAGCCTGCTTTGTTGCACATTCGTGCCCACTATCAACTTCGCTGTGTAAGAACTTCACGCAGCGAGGCTTTTGCGGTTCCCCCGAAGCACCCTAGCGAGCTCGCACTGGATCGCCTCCAGCGTCAACGGCTTGCTCAGAAAGCCGTCCATGCCGGCTTGACGGCACGACGCTTCGCCGACGCCGACCGTGTCGGCCGTCGCGGCGACGATGGCGAAGTGCGGCAGCGCGCCCTCGCGCTGCAACGCGCGCAGCCGGCGCGTCGCCTCCAGGCCATCCATGTCCGGCATGTGAATGTCCATCAGCACGAGCCGCGGCGCCTGTTCGCGGCACCGCTCGATGGCCTCGCTGCCGCTGCAGGCCGTGGCGACCTCGAAGCCGGCCGCTTGCAACAGGCCCGAGGCGACCAGCAGGTTGACGGAGTTGTCGTCGACGACGAGCGCATGGGGCCGGTCACCGAAGGTCAACGGCGCCGGCATCGTGAGGCCGGAGAAGGCGGCATGCGCGTCCTCGGCGCGGCGCGTCAAGGCCAGCAACTCGCCCGGGCTGAACGGCCACGGAATCGTCTCGACGCCGGCCGGCGGCGCAACGGATGGCTCGGGCTCCGTCGCCAGCACGAACTGCGTGCCGGGCGGAAGCCGCATCCGCAGTTCGTCGAGCCCCTCGAAGGCGTTGCCGGACGGCGCAGCGATGACGAGGGTGGGGCGGGCCATCCCGGGCTTCAGCGCCGCCAGCTGCCGAGACGCCTGCTGCCCGGAGGCGAAGGTCGACGTCGCCCAGCCGAGCCGCTGCAGCCGGCGGACCAGCGACTCCCAGTGCCCGGGCGCGTCGCTGACGAGCCAGGCGCGTGCGCCAGCGGCGTCCGGCGGCGGATCCTGCTCCTGCATCGGCGATGCGGGAAGCGTCAGGTCCAGGGCGAACAGCACGCCGTTGGTGCGATCGGCCGCGAAGGAGACGACCGCACCGGTGCTCGGACACACGCCGGTGGCGACACCGGGTTCTTCGCCCTGACCCGGCTGCGCCGCAAGCCGCCGCTCGGTCATTCCGAGCGAGCGCAGCAGCTCGCCGATGCGTGAATCGTCGGCGCGGGCGCCGGCCGCGGCCACGCTGACCGCGACGTCGCCGAGACCGGCCTCGTGCAGCGTGGTCTGCGCCGACAGGAAGAGAAAGCCGTCGTGCACCAGCGCAATCGCGGCTTCGCACAGCCGATGCACTGATTGGTGGAGCGCCGCTTCATCCGATTCGACGCGAAGCAGGGGGCCGCGGTAGTCGAACAACACCTGCAGACCCCTGCGCTGCGCCAGGGGAGCCATCTCCCGTGCGCTGCGAGTGAAGAGATCTGCGAAGTCCATGCCGACCGGGACCTTGGCGCCGCGAAGCGGCCATCCTAGATCACAAAGCAAGGCATGTGCCCAAAGGTTTCATTGCGAGGCGGCGTCGGGTACAGCGATTGCCGCGCTCGACTCGCGCCATCCCCGGCATCACAAAGGAACCCGCCATGCCTCAATTTCGCTTTCTCGCCGATTCCGGCACGCCGCTGGAGAAGCAGCGTTTCAGCTGGAAAGACCTCAACCCCAAGCCGCTCAGCAAGCTCGATGACGATGCATTCACACGTGTGCGGGTGATCCTGCTCAACGGCATCGAGACCGACGCGCTGCGGCTGTCGCACCTGATCGCGCGCTTCAATGGCGACCTGCGCGTGCCGCTGGCGCAGGTGCGGCGTGTCGAGCAGCACCAGGCGACGATCGTCAACTGGCTTGTCTCTGCAGATCATTCGCCGCTGGAGACGACGATCGCCTACGAGCAGGTGGCCATCGAAGTCACCGCCGAGGTCGCCCAGAACGAACCGGATCCGTATCTCGCGCAGGCCTACCGCTTCGGCTTGCTGGAGGACTTCGATCACCTGTACCGCTACTCCGCGCTGCTCGACCGCCTCGAAGGCAAGGACGCGAACAACATCATCCAGGGCTACACCGACATCGTTCCGGGGCGCCCGACGCGCGACGAGCACCGCGCGCCGCAGGACGACGTGCGCCGCCCCTACGATCGGGCAAGCGCGAGCACGGCGAGCAAGATCCATGCGGCGATGATCACTGCTGCCGAGTTCCAGACGCACGACTACTACATGAACATCGGCCCGCTGTTCGCCGACCCGGTGGCACGGCAGCTGTACGCCGAGATCGCATCGATCGAGGAGCAGCACGTCACCCAGTACAGCTCGCTGGAAGACCCCGGCGAGACCTTCCTCGAGAAGTGGCTGATCCACGAAGCGACCGAGGTCTACCTGTACGACAGTGCCGCCAAGACCGAGAGCAACCCGCGCATCCGTGCGCTGTGGGAGCGTTTCCTCGACTACGAACTCGGCCACCTGCAGCTCGTGGCGAAGCTGATGAAGGACATCGAGCGGCGCGATCCCGACGAAGTGCTGAACGCCAAGGCGCCGCCGGCGTTGGCGTTCAAGAGCCAGCGCCGGTTCGTGCGCGACGTGCTCGCCAAGGAAGTCGGTTTCCGCGCGCTTGGCACCGAGTTCACCGAGAGCGGCGAGGAAAGCGCCGAAACGCTCGCCTATCGCGAACAGCTCAACGCGAGCGGTTCGCCGTCCGACGCGGTGGCCGCGAACTACCGCTGGACCGCCGGCACCGAACTGACCCGCCGGGTCGCCAACCTTTGAGGAGCCAGCAAATGCGAGAGCAAACCCACCTCGGCACGAATCGCACCGGCGTGAAGGTGTCGCCGAAGGATGCGAAAGCGATGCAGGAGTTCGCCGAGAAGACACCTGCCACACAGTCAGAAGACAGCATGGCCGCGCTGCGAGGCGCCGCGATCGCCGAAGCCGACAGCGTCGGTTCGGTGCCGGTGCCCGGCACCTTCAAGGGCGTCGTCAAGACCGGCGCGTCGATGCTGAAGGGCCAGAAGCCCGAAGTGCTGATCGACAAGCTCGGAGAGCGCCTGGCCTTCGAGCGCACCGGTGTGCGCCTGTACGAGGCGATGATCACCAAATGCGAGCAGCAGGCGCTGGGCGCCGACAGCGACACGCTGGGCATGCTCAGGCACATCCAGGCCGAAGAGCTCGAGCACTTTCGGGGTCTGGCCGAGGCGCTCGAAACCCTCGGCGCTGATCCGACGGCGCAGACGCCCTGCGCCGACGTCGGCGCCGTGATGTCCGGCGGCTTGATGCAGACGATCACGGACCCGCGCACCAACCTCGCGCAGTGCCTGAACGCGCTGCTGGTCGCCGAACTGGCCGACAACGCGAGTTGGGAGTTGTTGATCGAGCTCGTGCGGCAAGCCGGACATGATGAGCTCGTCGCCGGCTTCGAGCAGGCGTTCCGGCAGGAACAGGAGCACCTCGCGATGGTGAAGTCTTTGCTTCGAACGGCGGTGACGGGCGAGGCCGACCGGCGAGACCAGGACGTGAAGGACCCTGCGTCACGCCAAAAGGAGGGCGAGCGGCTGGAAGGCAAAGGCGGCAAGCCGGGGGCGAAGATGCCGACCTACCAGGAATTGCTCGACGAGTCGCTGGACGAAACCTTCCCCGCCAGCGATCCGATTTCTCCGGGGGCAGCGATGCACGCCGCCAAGCGGGTCGAGAGCGGGAAGGATGATGTGGACTGGGAGCTGAAGCCGGGGGCCGATGCGCCTGCGGCGCCGGCGAAGAAGAAGGCCGGCTCGGCGCAGAAGACGGAAAAGGCCGAGAGGGCGCGGGCCACGGCGGCGCAGCAGCGTCGCGAGCGGTCCGGGCCGGGCAAGAAATAGCGTTGCTTTACTTCGTGGCGTCAGCCGGGGCGCTGGCGGCATCGGTTGCGGGCGGCGCGGTGTCGCTGCTCGTGCCGGAGGTGCTGGTCCCCGAGCTGGTCCCCATTCCGCTGCCCGTCGTACCGGCTTGCGGCGGGCTGGTCGTGTCCGACGGGCTCGTCGTGGTCGTGGAGCTCGAGGTGGACGTGTCGGTTCCCGGCGCGGCAGCTTCGTCGCGGCGGTCGCACGCGGCGAGAGAGGCGGCGGCGAAAACGGCAACGGTCGCGATCTGAGCAAGTCTGAGAGCGGTCATTTGGGATCTCCTTGTATGGCGAGGGACGGGAACGGGCTGCGCTTCGGTCTGTTGAAGCCCAGGGGCCGATCAGCAAACGTGATGCCTGCAGTGTCGCGAAACGCACTGACCGCAAACGCGGCCGCGCCGCAGGCCTGCAGCACCGACGCCCCAAAGGATGACGGCGATGCCGCCGTCCACCAAGCGCAACAAGGTAACCAACGCCATCAAGGTAACCGCCGCGGCCGTGCGTCATGACGGCGGCAGGCGGGTTCAGGTTGCAGGCGGGTACGTCTGGTGACAACCAGACGCGCGGGCAATCGTTTCGGCAAAGACTGCGTGGCGTTCACCGAAATGGACCGGGCATCGGGAAGGCCACCGCTATGGGCGTGCCTGGTGCCGCACGCTACCGGCGGCCCGGGCGGTTCTTGTCCCAGATCGCGAGCAGGATCAAGCCGTAGGAGATGAGGCGAACGCCGTAGTGGATCGGCGTGTCTTCGTTCCACGACCTCGTGAGGCCCATGTCGATGCGGTTCAAGGCTTCGATCCAGAAGGACAGCGCGAGGAACAGGAAGAAGCGGTCGCGGCTGCTGCGCCAGTAGCGCCAGAAGAACAGGCCGACGACAAACGATCCGATCGCGATGCCGCCCATGAGCATGTCGTTCATCGTTCCTTCCTCAAGTGTCGCTTTCGAGGACCAGGCCGCAAATCAGCAGCAGCACGGCGATCAAGGCCAGCGAGAGTCGCCACGTGGACATGTCGATATCGGTGAAGACCAGCCGGTCGAGCACCAGCAGCACGTTGTTCGCACTCAGTCCGACGAAGCACAGGCCGCTCCACAGCAGCAGCCGGAAACGGGTGCGAACGTAGCTGCGAAGCAGCAGCGCGGCGCTGGCAAGCGCCGTCAGCGCGCACAGGCCGTAGATGAGTTGGTCCATTAACGGTCCTTTCGCAGCTTGAACGCGTCGGCGAAGCGCTGGGCGCTCTTCTGCGTGGCATCGTGGATCAGGTTCGTGACACCGACGAGGTTGCTGGCGTACACCATCGCCAGGCGGCCGAACGCCTCGTTGAGCGCGTCGTCGGCCGGCGAATAGCGATAGCAGCCCGCACCGCCGGCACCCGGCGCCAGCACGCCGGCGGCAAGCAAGGCCTCGAGCAGCTCGGCGGCCGCACGCTCCTGCATGTACAGCGCGCGCGCGACTTCGGCGGCGGTGCGCTCCAGGCGCGGCGCATCATGAAAGAGCAGCGCGGCCTCGAGGTAAGGCACCGAAGGGATGCTGGTCAGGACGAAACGTCGGACGTCGTCGGGAATCGACTCCATGCGCGGTGCAGGTGGGATGGCAACTGAAAGGGCGCATTGTTACCCGGGGCGCAGCAGCGGTGAACCGTTTCTCGCAGCGACGCGGGGGGGCATCGATGCCCCAGCAGCTACGCCTCCGGCCGCAGCCAGATCCACACGCCGATGCACAGCATCAGCGCAGGCACGGCGAGCTTGATCCAGCCGGGCGCCGGCGAGAGCCAGATGAGAACCGAACTGCCGCTCATGCCGATCGTGGCAGCCCACTTGGCCGGGCGCGGAATGGCGCGCCGCGCACGCCAGCGCAGAATGGTCGGACCGTAGACCGGATGAGCACACAGCCGCTGGTCGAGCCAAGGCCAGCCGCGTGCGGCCGCCGCAGCGGCGAGCAACAGGAACGGGACCGTCGGCAGGATCGGCAGCACCACGCCGACCAAGCCGAGCAGAACGCAGAAGACCGCAACGAGGCGCCAAAGAAGGGTCACGGGCCACATCATGCCTCGGCTCGGCATCGAAGGGGCGGGAACGCGGCTTGCTGGATCGCTGCATTCGCCGGGAGATCAACCATGTCACAGTCCACTGAACGTGCCGATACGGCCACCGAGACCGCCCGCCCGAACGCCGCGGCCGGCATGACCAATCGGCTGCCCAGCGCGCGCATTAGCCGCGAGCAGCTCGCTGCCGCGCAGCGCGCGAGCGAGTACCACGCGAGGCGCGTGCCGAGTGCCTCGGCCGCTGCCGAACCCGTGCATACCGACGCGGCGCGCGCCGAATCGTCCGCCGCGTAGGGAGCACTGAACGCGGCGCCCGCCGCCACGAACGACGGTGCCGGCGCGCAGCGGCGGCAGTGGTGTCACACTCGCCGTCATGAAACGGTTCGGGCTCTTGCCGTGCGCGTGCATCTGGGCGGTCGTGAGCGCGCTCACGACCGCGGCCGCCCAGACCGTGCCCGACACGCTCGCCGAGCGCACGCAGCCGTGCGTCGCCTGCCACGGCCAGGAGGGCCGCGCGACCAGCGAAGGCTACTTTCCGCGCATCGCCGGAAAGCCCGCGGGTTATCTTTTCAACCAGCTGGTCAACTTTCGTGAAGGCCGGCGCACCAACGCGGCGATGACCTACCTCGTCGAGCACCTGACCGATGCCTATCTGCAGGAGATCGCCGGGTACTTCGCGGCCCTGAGCCTGCCTTATCCCCCGCCGCAAAGCCCCGCCGCGACGCCCGACGTCCTGCGCCTTGGCGAGACGCTCGTGCACACCGGCGATCCGGCGCGGCGGCTTCCGGCTTGCGTGCAGTGCCACGGCGACGCGATGACCGGCGTGTTGCCAGCGGTGCCGGGTCTGCTCGGCTTGCCGCGCGACTACCTGATCGCCCAGTTCGGACGCTGGAAGGCTGGAGACCGAGAGGCCGCCGCGCCGGACTGCATGGCCGACATCGCCGCGCGCATGAGCGCCGACGACATCGCCGCCGTGGCCGCGTGGCTCGCGTCGCAGCACGTGCCGCCGGACGCGAAGCCGGCTGCCGCGCTGTCACAACCGCCGAGCCTGCCATGCGGCAGCGGGTTCAAGTGACGCCGCGATGAGATCGCGCGCTCTTCGGATCGTCGCCGGTCTGGGGGTGGCCGCCGCGCTGCTGGCCGTGGCCGTGGTGTGGCTGAACCTGCGCGGCGAAGACGAGATTCCTGCGACCGCCGAGCCGGTGTCCGCCACGGCAGCGCAGGTGCAGCGCGGCGCCTATCTCGCGCGGGCCGGCAACTGCATCGGCTGCCACACCGCACGCGGCGGAGCGGCCTACGCGGGCGGGCGCGGCATCGCCACGCCGTTCGGCACCGTCTACGCCCCCAACCTCACGCCCGACCGGGAAGCCGGCATCGGCGAGTGGTCCGCCGCGCACTTCTGGCGCGCGATGCACAACGGCCGCTCGCGCGACGGGCGGCTGCTGTACCCGGCGTTTCCATACCCGAACTACACGCTGATGACGCGCGAAGACTCGGATGCGATCTACGCCTTCCTGCGCAGCCTGGCGCCGGTGCAACGGGTGAACCGACCGCACGAACTGCGCTTTCCGTACAGCACGCAGGCCGCGCTCGCCGTGTGGCGGGCGCTGTACTTTGCGCCGCAGCGCTTCGAGCCCGAGCCCGCGAAATCCGCCGAGTGGAACCGCGGACGCTACCTGGTGCACGGCCTGGGCCACTGCAACGCCTGCCATGCCCACCGCAACCTGCTGGGCGCGGTGAGCGGGCCCCTCGAGCTGGGCGGCGGGCTGATCCCGATGCAGCAGTGGTACGCGCCGTCGCTCTCGTCGCGCCAGGAGGCGGCCGTGGCCGACTGGGACACACGGCACGTCGTGGACCTGCTGAAGATCGGCGTCGCACCGCGTGGGTCGGTCATGGGGCCGATGGCGGAGGTCGTGTTTCGCAGCACCCAGTACCTCGACGAGGCCGACCTGCGCGCCATGGCGGTGTTCCTGCAGGACCTGGCGCCGGCCCGCGGGGAAGAAGTCGGGGAGCCGGTGAAGGCCGACCCCGACGTGATGGCCGCCGGCAAGCGCCTCTACGAGCAGCACTGCACAGCCTGCCACGGCGACGACGGGAAAGGTGCGCCCGGGGCCTATCCGGCGCTGGCCGGCAACCGCGCCGTGACGATGGACGCGAATGCCAACCTCATCCGCGTGGTGCTCAACGGCGGCTACCTGCCCGCCACGGCAGGCAATCCCCGCCCCTACGGCATGCCGCCGTTCAGCCATGCGCTCGGCGATGCGGAGATCGCGGCGGTCGCGACCTACGTCCGCAAGTCGTGGGGCAACGAGGCCGCGCCGGTGTCGGCGCTGGAGGTGCTGCGGCTTCGGTGACGGTGCGGCCGGAGGGAGAGGCTCCACCGTGCGCCGGCCGTCACCCCGGCGAAAGCCGGGGTCCACTCATTCGTCACCCCGGCGAAAGCCGGGGTCCACTGGTGGAGATGGAGTGCCTCCTGCTGGAGTGCTTCCGAGCAGGTTGCTTTGTTCGTGTTGCAAGCCGGGTTCCGGCCCGGCAGCCGGGTAACTTTCATTTGCTGGCCCAAATGAAAGTCACCAAAGCAAAGGGCCTGACATCAGGCCGTGCACGTGGCTATGCGGCCCGGCGGGCCACTTATGACCGCCGAGATACATCGAACCACCGGCCCGCTCGTCAACTACGGGCCCGCTGCGCGTGGCCCTGGGTCCGGGTATTCGTCTTGTATTGGTCTTCGTATTGGTATTCGGTCCGCTTCGGACCGAAACAACAGGGGTCAGGCGGTTCGATGTGTCTCGGCGATCAC
>DATKCI010000025.1:0-9180 GCA_035513255.1 Piscinibacter sp.
GTGATCGCCGAGACACATCGAACCGCCTGACCCCTGTTGTTTCGGTCCGAAGCGGACCGAATACCAATACGAAGACCAATACAAGACGAATACCCGGACCCAGGGCCACGCGCAGCGGGCCCGTAGTTGACGAGCGGGCCGCCGGTTCGATGTGGCACGGCGGTCAAAAGTGGCCCGCTGGGCCGACGTCGCGTCGTCAACGGTGAGAGTGCATGGTGTTGCATTCCAGGCCCTTTGCTTTGGTGACTTTCATTTGGGCCAGCAAATGAAAGTTACCCGGCTGCCGGGGCGGGACCCGGCTTGCAACACGAACAAGTCAACCTGCTCGGAAGCACTCCAGCAGGAGGCACTCCACCAGTGGACCCCGGCTTTCGCCGGGGTGACGGCGCGGGGTGACGGCGCGGGGTGACGGCGCGGGGTGAGGCGCGGGGTGAGGCGCGGGGTGAGGCCTCTCACTTGGGACACGCTCCACCCCTGGACGAGGGGGCAAAGTTACCGCACATGGGCGAAAGCCGGGGTTCACTCGTTGCCCGGCGCGGACCGGTCCAGTGGGCCCCGGCAACGCCTGGGTGACCGCGCGGCCGGGTCTCCCTCTCATAGGGGTGCCCGCGCGCGCCGCTGGGTCGCTTACGATCCACGCTGGAGAGACATCGAGGAAAACAAGCATGAAGGTCCTGCTGATCGACGACCATCCGCTGATCCTGTCGGCGCTGCAAACCGTCATCCAGGGCCTGGGCGACGACGTGACCGTCGTCGGCGCCGGCAGCGCCCGGGCCGCCCGCGAGACGCTGAAGAAGGACGGCCAGTTCGACCTCGTGCTGCTGGACCTGCAGCTCGGCGACGCCGACGGCTTCGACGTGCTGGCCGAGTTCCGCCAGGCCTACCCCGCACTGCCGGTGGTCGTCGTCTCGGCGAGCGACCGCGCGAGCGACGTGATCCGCGCGATCGACCTCGGCGCGATGGGCTTCGTGCCCAAGCGCGCGACCAACGAAACGCTGTTCGAGGCGCTGCACATGGTGATGTCCGGCGGCATCTATGTGCCGGCGATGACGATGGGCGCCGACAAGCCGGCCGAAAGACCCGACGGCGACACCGTGCCGAGCGTGCTGCGCGTCGTGCGCGACAACGCGCTGGACAGCGGCTTCCAGACCCATCCCGGCGTCGATTCGCTGGGCCTCACGCCGCGCCAGTCCGAAGTGCTGGCGTTGCTGCTGAAGGGGCAACCCAACAAGCTGATCGCCCGCGAGCTCGGGCTGTCGGTCGAGACCGTCAAAGACCACGTCGCCGCCGTTCTGCGCGCGCTGAACGTCAACTCGCGCACGCAAGCCGTGCTCGCGGTGAGCCAGATGTCGCAGCAGCAAGGCGGCTTTCGAAAGGCGCCATAGTCGCGGAGTCGATGATGGCCGCCGTCCCTGCGCCCGCCACCGAAGCGACGACACCACCGGCCGAGGCCGTGTCGTCGCTGCCTGACGAAGTCCAAAGCGCCTACGACTACATGCCGGCCACGCTGGCCGGCTACATCGCCGGCATCGGCGTGATCCTGCTGCTGTACTGGACCATCACGCCGCCGCAGGTGCTGCTGCCGTGGCTTGGTTTGTTCGCCGCCGTGCTGCTGGCGCGGGCGTTCACGGCCCGGCGCTTTCGACGGGCGACGATCACGACCCCGGCCGACTGGCAAACCTGGCGCCGCTGGGGCAACGCCGGCACGGTGATCTGCGGCGCGCTGTGGGGCGCCGCAGCCTGGCTGTTCTACCCGCAGGGCGACAGCATTCAGCAGGTCGGACTGATCCTGCTGATCTACACCTACTGCGTTGCCGGCCTGCCGGTGCTGTCGCTGCAGCCGCGGCTGTACTTCACGTTCGCAGTGCTGGGCTTCGCGCCGATGATCGCGCGCATCGCCGGCGAGGGCACGGTCTACAGCTACCAGCTCGCCGGCCTCCTGCTGCTGATCATCAGCCTGACGGCGGTGCTGGCCCGGACTTGGCGCAACACGCTGCAGCGGGCGATCGAGCTGAAGCTGCACGCCGACGAATTGCTCGCGCAGCTGCGAGTCGAGAAGCAGGCCGCCGACGCCGCGCGTCGCGAGGCCGAGGTGGCCAACCGCGCGAAGACACAGTTCTTCACCGCCGCAAGCCACGACCTGCGCCAGCCGTTGCACGCGATGGGACTGTTCGCCGAAGCCCTGCGCAACAAGAGCCACGACGACGAAGTGGCCCAGCTCGTCAACAGCATCAATGCGTCGGTCGACGCACTCGAGGGCCTGTTCTCCGAGCTGCTGGACATCACGCGCATCGACAGCGGCGGGGTCGACGTGAACCCGCAGCACTTCAATGTCGGCGACATCTTCCGCAAGCTGAAGCTGCACTTCGAGCCGACGGCCTTCGAGAAGGGCCTCGCGCTGCGCCTTCGCGGCGGGAAGCACATGGCCTTCGCCGACCCGCTGCTCGTCGAGCGCATCTTGCGCAACCTCGTCTCCAACGCGATCCGCTACACACAGGACGGCTCGGTGCTCGTGAGCTGCCGTCGCCGCGGCGACCGGCTGCAGTTGCAGGTCTGGGACACCGGCCAGGGCATCGGCGAAGCGGAGCAGGTGCGCGTGTTCGAGGAGTTCTACCAGGTGGCCGGCGCATCGTCCACCGACCCGCATCAGCGCAAGGGCCTCGGCCTTGGCCTCGCGATCGTCAAGCGGCTGGCCGACCTGATGGGCGCACCGCTGGCAATGCGCTCGCAATCCGGACGCGGGACCGTGTTCACGCTCGAGCTGCCTCCCGGCAAGGCCGTGCCAGCGGCGGTCGCTTCAATTCCAGGCAAGGGGCCGCTGGGCATCACGCTCGCCGGAAGGCTGATCGTCGTCGTCGAAGACGAGCCGGCCGTGCGCAGCGGGCTCGAAGCCCTGCTGCGCGGCTGGGGCGCGACGATCTCGTCGTTCGACAGCGTCGCGAGCGCCACGGCGTGGGCGCAGGCGAGCGACCCGTCGCTCGTCAAACCCGACCTGCTGATCGTCGACTACCGGCTCGAGCAAGGGTACAGCGGCGTCGATGCGATCGCGGCGCTGCGTGCGCGCTTCGGCCCTTCGGTACCGGCCATCATGGTCACCGGCAGCACGATGACCGGGCACGACAAGGAAGCGCTGGACCACGACTTCCATCTGCTGATCAAGCCGGTCGTGCCGAACAAGCTGCGGGCGATGATCGCGTTCAAGCTCGGGGTGAAACCCGGCGCTTGAACGCATTCAGGCGATCACTTCACCGTCACCCAATACAGCTTCAAGCGGTTGTCCGCGCGGTGCACCACGCTCACGTTCGAGCGCGCGGCCCACGGAATGAACTGCCGGTGCAGCGGGATGTGGCGCACGTGCGCGTTGTGGCGCAGGAACACCTGCTTGATCAGCGACTTGCGCTTGGCCGGGTCGCTCTCGCGCGTCGAGGCCGCGGCCAGCGCGTCGAGCTCGTCGTCCTTGTAGTTGCCGTAGTTGTAGAAGCCCTGGCCTTGCGGGCCGCGGTTGCGGTAGACCGGCGTGAAGGTCGTTTCCGGATCGGTGACCGCGCCGCCCCAGCCCAGCATGTACATCGACGTGTCGAGCTTCTCGAGCTTCGGGAAGTAGGTCGTCTTGGGCATCGCGTTCACCCGCACCTTGACCTTCAGCTGCGCCCACATGTTGGCCAGCGCAATGCAGATGCGCTCGTCGTTGATGTAGCGGTTGTTCGGGCAGTCGAGCGTGATTTCGAAGCCGTCGGGGTAGCCGGCCTCGGCCATCAGCTTCTTCGCTGCGTTCAGGTCGTAGGGCACGCGCTTCTCGATCTCGGGATCGTTGAAGCTGCCCAGCGGCGACGGCACGACCGCGCCGGTGGGAACGGCCTTGCCGTTCATCAGCTTGTTCTTGATCGTCTCGATGTCGACCGCCTGGTACAGCGCGCGGCGCACGCGCACGTCCTTGAACGGGTTCTTGCCCTTCACGCTGCTGTACAGCAGTTCGTCGCGGCCCTGGTCCATGCCGATGAAGACGATGCGGTTCTCCATGCCGTCGATCACCTTCACGTTCGGCACCTGGCGCAGCCGCTCGAGGTCGTGCGTCGGCGGATCGAGGATGAAGTCGACTTCGCCGGAGATCAGCGCGGCCACGCGGGTGGCCGGGTTGATGATCGGCAGGTAGACGACCTCGTCGAGGTTGCCCTCGATCTTTCCCCAGTAGTTCGGGTTGCGCTTGAGCACCGTCTTCACGTCCGGCTGACGGCTGACCAGCATGTACGGGCCGGTGCCGTTGGTGTGGCGCGCGGCGTGGGTCTCTTCCTTGTTCGTGAAGTCCTGCGGCTTCGTCACCTTGTGCTCTTCGCACCAGCTCTTGCTCATGATGAACACCGCGTTCAGGTGCTCGAGAAGGACCGGATTGAATTGCTTCAGGTTGAATTCGACCGTGTGGTCATCGAGTTTCTTCGGCTCGCCGAGCGCCGTGGCGTAGTTGGCGATCTGCGAAGTCTTCTCGCTGGCGCGCTGCACCGAGAACACCACGTCGTCGGCGGTGAACGGCCGGCCGTCGTGGAACTTCACGCCGCGGCGCAGCTTGAAGGTCCACTTCAGCGGGCCGTCCTGCGTCCACTCGGTGGCGAGCGACGGGACGATGTCGAGCTCCTTGTCGCGTGCGACGAGGTACTCGTAGATCTGCGAATTCATCGCATTCGTGAACGACTCGTTCTGCGAGACGGGGTCCATGGTCTGCACGTCGCCCGCGCTCGCCCAGCGAAAGGTCTTGGCGTGGGTGACGCCCGTGACGGCCACGGCGAGGCACACGGCGGATAGCCAGCGTTTCATCGCAACTCCTGAAGAATTCGGAGCGCCGAGTGTAGGGCGCGCTCCGAAGGAGAGCGATGCGGGAAAGCGTGTGGAGCGGCGGCGCGACGAGCGCCGCCGGATGGCGGGCGCTTACTTGAAGCGCGACTGCGGCACGACCTTCAGCTCACCATCGACCGAGCCGATGTACTGCGCCATCCGCTTGAGCTCTTCCGGCGTGAAGTTGGCGACCATGCCGTTCATCACCGGGTTCGCCCGGCCGACGACCTGGTTGCGTTGCGTCTGATACCCCTTCAGCGCGACAAAGAGGTAGTCGGCATGCTGGCCGCCGATCTTCGGGAACGACGGATCGGTCGGCTTGCTGAAGTTCTCGCCATGGCAGGCGATGCAGTTGCCCTTCTGGATCAGTGCGGCAACTTCGGGCGAGGGCTGCTGGCTCGGCTTGGCCTCGAGCGCCGGCTTCGCGGCCGGCAGCGCCTGGTAGTAGGCGGCCAGGTCGGCCATGTCCTGGTCGCTGAGCGACACGGCGATGGCCTTCATCGTCGGGTGCTTGCGGTCGCCGGTCTTGTACGCGGCCAGCGCGGCCTGGAGGTACGCCGCGTTCTGGCCAGCGATCATCGGCACCTTGTGCACTTGCGGAAAGCTCGCCTGGTAACCCGGGATGCTGTGGCAGCCGATGCACATCGCCGCCTTCGTGGCACCCGCCTCGGCGTTGGCCTTGACGTCTTGCGCGGATGCGAGCGGGGCGAACCCGACAAGAACGAACGACGAAACAGCGGCGGCAATCAGTGTTCTCATGGTCCAGCGAGCTTGAATTCAGTCCAACTGCGGATTATAGGGTGGCCCCTTATACTGGCCTGACACCCCCCGAGTCGGACCTCCCATGAAGTTCAAAGGCACAGACAACTACGTTGCCACCGATGACCTGATGCTCGCGGTGAACGCGTCCATCACACTGAAGCGCCCGCTGCTCGTGAAGGGCGAACCGGGCACCGGCAAGACGATGCTGGCGGAGGAAGTGGCGCAGTCGCTGGGCATGCCGCTCTTGCAGTGGCACATCAAGAGCACGACGAAGGCGCAGCAGGGGTTGTACGAATACGACGCTGTGAGTCGCCTGCGCGACAGCCAGCTGGGCGACGAACGCGTGAAGGACATCCACAACTACATCGTCAAGGGTGTGCTGTGGCAGGCCTTCACCGCGGAGCAGCCGGTGGCACTGCTGATCGACGAGATCGACAAGGCCGACATCGAGTTCCCGAACGACCTGCTGCGCGAGATCGACCGCATGGAGTTCTACGTCTACGAGACGCGCGAGCTCGTGCGCGCGAAGCACCGGCCGCTGGTGTTCATCACGTCGAACAACGAGAAGGAACTGCCCGACGCGTTCCTGCGCCGCTGCTTCTTCCACTACATCAGGTTCCCGGATGCCGACACGATGAAGAGCATCGTCGGCGTGCACTTTCCGGGCCTGAAGAAAGAGCTGCTCGGCGCCGCGCTGAAGAACTTCTACGACGTGCGCAACCTGCCTGGGCTGAAGAAGAAGCCGTCGACTTCGGAGCTGCTCGACTGGCTGAAGCTGCTGGTGGCCGAAGACATTCCGCTCGAAGCGCTGCACAGCAAGGACGACAAGGTCGCCGTGCCGCCGCTGGTCGGCGCCCTGCTGAAGAACGAACAGGACGTCTCGCTGTTCGAGAAGCTCGTGTTCATGCAGCGGCACAACCGATGAGCCTGGCCGCGCCGGTCACGCTGCGCGGCACGCATGCGGCGCTGGAGCCGCTGGCGATCGTGCATGCGGCCGAGCTGGCCGAGGCCGCGCAGGATGGCGAGCTCTGGCGCGCCTGGTACACCTTCGTGCCGCCGCCCGAGCGCATGGCGGCCGAGATCGCGCGCCGCCTCGCGCTGCAGGAAGCCGGCACGATGCTGCCGTTCACCGTGCGCGATGCCGCGGGCCGCGCAGTGGGCATGACAACCTTCATGAACATCGATTCGGTGCACCGCCGGGTCGAGATCGGCAGCACCTGGGTCGCCCGCAGCGTGCAGCGCAGCGCGCTCAACACCGAGTGCAAGCTGATGCTGCTCACGCACGCGTTCGACACGCTCGACTGCATCGCGGTGGAGTTCCGCACGCATTTCTTCAACCTGCAAAGCCGGCGCGCGATCGAGCGCCTGGGCGCCAAGCAGGACGGCATCTTGCGCAACCACAGCCGCGCGAGCGACGGCACGCTGCGCGACACGGTGGTGTTCAGCATCATCCAGAGCGAGTGGCCGACGGTGCGAAGCCACCTGCGCTGGCAGCTCTACAAGCCGCGTTGACGCGCCGCGCGGCGCCCATTTCAATCCCGAGGACGGCATGGCGCAGAAGAAGAAGCTGTTGAGCGTCGATGATCTCTGGCGCGTCGAGCGCATCGGCGCGCTGTCGCTGTCGCCCGACGGCGCGCAGGCGGTGTGCTCGGTCACCCGTTTCGAGATGGATGAGAACAAGGGCGTCTCCACGCTGTGGCTCCTGTCGACCTTGGGCGGCGAGCCGCGCCGCCTGACGAGCGGCGGCGAGAAGGACGGCCAACCGGCGTGGTCGCCCGCCGGCGACCGCATCGCGTTCCTCGGTCGGCGAGAGCAGGAAGGCCGCAAGGACGACACGCCGCAGCTCTACGTGATCGCGCCCGACGGCGGCGAGGCGCGCCGCGTCAGCGACTTCGCGCCCGGCATCGACGCCTTCAAGTGGTTCCCCGACGGCAAGCGCATCGCGTTCGTCGCCTGGGTCTGGCCCGACGCCAAAGGCCCGAAGGCGCAAGCGAAGCGCTTCAAGGCGTTCAAGGACCGCAAGGAAACCGCCTACGTCACCAGCGAAGCGCAGTACCGCTACTGGGACCGCAATCTGCCGATGGGCCGCGTGGCCCACCTGCACGTGCTCGACGTGGCCACCGGCCGCGTGCGCGATCTGTTCGAAGGCACCGATTTCGAGCTGTCGCGCGCCGACCCAGACGCCAACGGCTTCGACATCTCGCCGGATGGCACGCGCGTCGTCTTCGCGTTCGATCCGCACCCGGTGAAACAACTCGACCACTGCAAGGCGCTGGCTGAGCTGCACCTGCGCTCGGGCAAGTCACGCAGGGTCGCGGTCGACGCCGCCTGGGACTTCGAGGCGCCGTGCTACAGCCCCGGCGGCAAGCAAATCGCCTGCCTCGCGAGCCACCAGGGGCTCAAGCACACGATGCCGGCGCATTTGGCGCTCGTGACACCGGGCGATGCATGGCGGCCGCTCAGCGCCGACTGGGACCACTCGGTGCATGCCCCGTTGAAGTGGGCGGCGGACGGCGCCTCGCTGTTCTTCACGGCCGAAGACCGTGCACGCTGCCACCTCTACCGCTGGGACATCGAAGCGGCCGATGCCGCCGTCGCGGCACCAGGAGGCTGGGTGCAGGGCTTCGACGTGGCCGGCGACGTGATCGCCACGGCCGCCGACGCGATGTCCCACCCCGTGCGTGTGCACGCCCGGCACGGGGATGCGCCGCCGCGCCGCATCGAATCCTTCAACGACGCGTTGCTCGCGAAGTGTCGCCTCGGCGAAGTCGAGGACGTGACGCTGGGCGGCGCCCAGGGCGACCCGGTGCAGATGTGGCTGGTCTACCCGCCCGGGTTCGACCGCAAGAAGAAGTACCCGCTGCTGCACTGCATCCACGGCGGCCCGCACGCGGCCAGCGGCGACACCTTCCACTACCGCTGGAACAACCAGGTCTTCGCCGCGCAAGGCTACGTCGTCGCCTGCGTGAACTACCACGGCTCCAGCGGCTTCGGCCACGCCTTCCTCGACAGCATCACCCACCGCTGGGGCGAGCTGGAGTTGCAGGACGTCGAAGCCGGCACCGACTGGCTGCGGCGCAAGGCGTGGATCGACAAGAAGCGGGTTTTCGCCACCGGCGGCAGCTACGGCGGCTTCATGGTCGCGTGGATGAACGGTCACGTGCCGCCCGGCCGCTACAACGCCTACGTGTGCCACGCCGGCTGCTTCGACTGGACGGCGATGTTCTCCGACGACGCCTACACCTGGCACCCGCGCGAACTCGGCGGCTGGTACTGGGAAGCGCCGGAGAAGATCGCGGCGCAAAGCCCCCACACCCACGCGAAGGCGATGCAAACGCCCACACTCGTGATGCACGGCGCGCTCGACTACCGCGTGCCGGACCAGCAAGGCCTGGCCTACTACAACACGCTGAAGGCCAAAGGCGTCGACGCCCGGCTCGTCTGGTTCCCCGACGAGAACCACTGGGTGCTGAAGCCCCGGAACTCGAAGCTTTGGTACGGCGAGTTCTTCGACTGGCTGAAGCGGCACGCGTAGACGAACTCCAACGCGCCCGCCGGGTGTCGTCGTATATACTTCGCGTATATCCTCGC
>DATKCI010000026.1:0-12092 GCA_035513255.1 Piscinibacter sp.
AGCGAGAACGCGAAGTCGATCAGGGCGATCTGCGGGAACAGCGGGTACAGCAGCTGCCCCGGCACGCTCGGGTCGAAGTCAGCCGGGCCCAGCGGGATGCACACGTTGTCGGCCTTCAGATCCAGGTGCACGAGGCGCAACTCGTGGATGGCGTCGAGCGCGATCAGGCAGTGCTTCGCCAGGGCCCACCAGTGCGCGCAGTCCTCGAACACGTGGTGCAGCAGGCGCCCGTCGCGCGCCACCGGCAGCGTCGCCCAATGGTCCACCGTGACGCCGGCGTCGTAGGTCTGCACCAGCGCCGGCCGGTCGCTGGCGCCGCGGTCGAACTGCACGACATCGGGCACCGGGCCGATGCCGTGCCCGATCAGCCGGGCGAGGATACGCCACTCGCGCTCGGTCCAGTGGCGGAAATCGCCTTCTCTGGTTGAGAGGAAGCGCTTGGTGTAGCGGCGCCGTTCGCCGGGCTGCGCTTCTTCGCGATAGACCTCGACATGCTCGCCGGTCACCATTTTGAGACGGCCGCGGCCGAACACGCGGTCGATGTGTGCGGGGCTCATCGCACGGCTCCGTCTGCCTTCGGGCGCCGGATCCACGGCAGGCGCGCCACGCCCGGCAATGCGCGCTGCACGAGCAGCACGGTGGCGTCGTCGGTGCTGCCGTTGGCGCGCGCCAGGCCGATGAGATCCTGGCAGCGTTGCGACAGCGCGGCGTCGCTCTTCAGCACCCGGCTCCAATCGGCGGCCGGCACGTACTTGTGCACACCATCGCTGCAGGCCACCAACACGTCGTTGAGCGCCATGTCGGTCATCACCGTGTTGGGCCGCACGACGGCGCCGTTGCCGACCATTCGCGCCGGGTCGTCCGGTGATCCGCCCGGCGGCGGGCTTTCGCCGAGGTGCTCGAAGGTGTCGTCGACGGTGAGCGCCTGGAGGCGCGGCTCGCCGTTGGCAGCGAGCCGGTACACGCGGCAGTCGCCCACCCACGCAATGAGCCACCTGGATGCGAGCAGGTTGACCGGGGCGCACAGCGCCACGGTGGCCGCGCCCGGCGCGTCGGTCAGTTGCGCGATGCTTTGCGCGATCGAGCGGTCGGCGTCGAGCATGGCCTGGCACACGCTGCGGGCGCCCACGCCGTCAAGCACCAGGGCAGCTTGCAGATGCGCCACCAGGCTGCGGCTGGCCATGGCGGCCAGCGCGCCGCCACCCACGCCGTCGGCCACCACGAAGATGCTGCCGGGCCGGTCCAGCACGCTGTGCGCGTCTTCGTTGACGCCATGCACGCTGCCGCACGACGAAGCCACGGCCGACACGATGCGGCCGAACAGCATGGTGTGCACCGACTGCTGCACGTCGATCTTCGGCTGAGCGCGCTTGTCGCGCGCAGGCCCGGGGTCCAGGGGCGTGATCAAGCTCATCGCGACATATCGCTGCGTGCCGACCGCGACAGCATCAGGCTGCACTCGGTCTCACCCTGCGCCGGTCCGAGCACCATGGTGTCGCCCACCTTCCAATGAAAGCGCGCGCCGGCCGGATAGACCACGCCTTCGACGAGCACGCCGTTGTCGCCGTGCACCTGCACGAGCGCGCCCGCCTCGTCCACGCCCACGATGTCCAGGTGATGGCCCGACACTGCCTCGTGGATGCGGTCTATCACGAGCTGCTGGTTGCGCGAGCGGCCCACGGCGACGGGCAGCGCGAACGCATGCAGTTCCAGCGTGCGCTCGCCGGTGGCCAGGCGCGCGGTCAGCGTCAGTTTGTCCGGCGTGCGCGCCTGGCGGATGGGCGTGAGCGGTGTAGTCGACGACGACGGCGCCGCGCCGGCGAGCGGCGTCACGCGCGACGGCATGCTGGCGGCCGGCCGCAGCCTCAGCGAGGGATAGTCGCTCGCGCTGCCTTCCGCGTGCGCCGAGAGCACGACGAGCGCGCCGTCGACGAGCTCGATCGGCTGGCCGTTCGCGCCCTTGCCTGCCGTCGCACCGCAGCGCCCGATCACACCCTGGGCCGACTCGACGCGGATGCCGTTGGTCGAGCCCGCGTCCGTCACCCACCACGCGCCCTTGTCCAGCCAGATCTCGCCGTGCCGCCGGCTGGCGTAGGTGCCATGGACGCGGATGTCGCAGCCCTCGTCCTTGCCGATCATGTAGCGGCGACCGGCGATCACCGACTGCAGCACCACGCGCCGCTTGCCGTTGCCGTCTTCCACGTCGAACTCGCAGCGCAGGCCGGCCAGCGGCGTGGCGAGCGAGACGCCGCCCATCACATGCTCCGCCGTCGCGGCCGAGGTGTTCACGGCATCGATCTCTGACCACCGCCCGACGATGCTCACCTGGTACGGGCGCCGGTTGGGCGACGAGTTGCCGGCGCGCAAGGCCACCAGCAGCTCGCGGTATTCGTTGGGATCCTCCGCGCCGTCGGCGTCGAACAGCCCGGCGAACTGCGAGAGGTCGATGGCCGAGGCGTTCGGCAGCGCCGCGATCACTTCGCGCGCGAGGTAGCGCTTCACCTGTTCCGGCTTGAACTCGTGCGTGAACTGCGCGAGCAGTTCGCGCGCGTGGCCGTCGTCAGGGCAGCGCACGCCTATCGACGTGAGCAGGAAACGGTCGCGATCGGCAATTGCGATGTGCAGGCGCACATGCCCGACGACGAAGTGCTCCAGCTCTTCGCGCACGGCGGCGATCAGCGGGCCGTAGGAGCCGAGGTAGTCCGCATTCGACAGAACAGGCTCCGGCCGCTGCATGAACGGTTCGGTCGCCGGTGGCGCGGGCATCGTGTCGCGCGGCGGCAGGTCCGTGCGGGCCACCAGCCCGTTCATCCAGTGAACCCGGTTCAAGACCCAAGATTTGAGCAAGGACATGGCATCAGTCCCGATAAGCAATGACCAGGGTGAGCAAGGGGCCGGCACTGCGCAGGTGACGCACGCGCGGCGAGGCCGGAAATCCGCAACGCTCGATGTGCTCGAGAAAACGCCCCCAGCCCGGCTGCACCGCATCGCCCGCACGGACACGCGCCTGCAGCGACGGCAGCGAAAGGTCGATGAGGAGCGCCACGCGCGACACGTCGCCGACCAGGATCACGGCGCGGCGCAGGGTGTCCTCGGCGTCGGCGAGGCAGGTCTCGAAGGGGCCGTCGAAGGTCCACACTAGCGGCGCCGGCACGTCCTCGCCGGCGCGTTCAGGCGCGCCGGAGCGCGGCACGGGCGATGAACGTCTCACGGCGCACCTCCACTTATCAGCCCGAGCTGCCGACCGGTGATCTGCATCGCGATCTCGGCGGACGGATTCGGACCCTGGTCGCCGCTGCCATGCACGTGGCCGCCTTGCACCAGCCAGTTGCGCTCGGTCAGCACGCCGATCACCTTGGTCCAGGGGCCGCTGCCCTTGGGGGCGCTGCGGTAGGCCGCCACGTACCACTTGTAGGGGCGCAGCGAGCCGCAAGCGGGATGCGCCCCGCGCGCCGCCGCGTCGCCCTGGGGGCACAGGCGCGTCAGTTCGTCGAGTGCGATGCCGTCGCTGCGGAAGCTCGGCGTGCCGGTCTTGCCGGCGATCCAGTTCATGCCGCGGCAGCTATGCGCATCGAAGACCTGTGCGCAGGCCGAGCGCGCCGTGCCGGCGCGGTGGCTGTGCGACAGGCCGTCGAGGATCACCTCCGCCACGTCGCGCGGCACCCCGTTCCGTTGCGCCGGCGCGAGGCTCCAGCGCACCACCGCCGATTTCAGCGTCGTGTCGCTGCGGCCCACGCCGCGCAAGGACTGCACCAGGTGCGGCCGCCGGATCTCGGCCTGCCCGTTGGCGGCCGCGGCGAGCGTGGCCATCATGCCGGCCACGCCGAGCGCGCTGGAGCGGGAGTGGCCTTGCCCCCAGCCTTCGGCCACCACGTCCACCACAGAGCCGCCGCGGCACTTCTCCCAGTCGTCTTCGCTCAGGCGCCGGCCGTCCGCGCCGAAGGCGCAGCGGCGCACGATCGACGGCTTGAGCGATGTGGCCGGCGTGAAGTGCAGCGGCGCGCCGAGCCGGCTGCCCATGGGCTCGCTCATCAGGCGTCCATAGGCCACGGTCGTGGCCAGCGGGCGGATCGTGCCCGACTCGGCGGTGGCGTCCACGGCGCGGCCGAACAGCAGGTCCTGCTTGCCGCAGTCGACACGCGCCTCGGTGCAGCCGCTGTTCCAGCCGAACAGGAGGGCCGCCGACTGCACATCCCACGGCCGTCGGCAGTTGGCGAAGCCGCGCTCGAAGCAGAACATGCGGTCGAGGAATCGCGCGGAGTCGGAACGCATCAGCTGCCCGCGCAGGCTGTCGCGCGGGGGCGCGGCGCCAGGCCTGATTGCGGCGCGCTCGGCCGACAGCCAGCGCGCGCCGATCACGCGGTCGGTGAGGAAGGCCGCCGCCATGATGGGCTTGATGGTCGATGCCGGCATCGCGTCGTGGAACACGGCGGGGTTGAGCAGCGCATCGGGACGGTACTGCGCCGGATAGGGCAGGCGCGGGTCGCAATCGGCGCCGCGGCCCGGGCCGTCGAACTCCTGGCGCGCACACGGCGACAAGGCTCCGGCCAGCGCCTCGATGCGACCGCTCGCCACGTCGATGACCGCAACCGCCGCCATGCGCACCATCGCACCTTCGAGCAATTGGTGGCCGATCGTCTGGCCGCGGTCTTCGGCGCGCTGGATCGAAAGCGCCCGGCATACGTCCTGCCGGCCGGTGTAGCAGGCGGCGGTCTTCTGGGCCAGCGCCTGCAGCGCCGGATCTATGGTGAGATCGATCGAGAAGCCGACGTCGACCGGGGTGCCATCGAGCCGGATGCGATTGGGGCCGTAGCGGTAGCCGGTCGGCACGTCGTCCGGCGTCCGATCCGGCTCGGTGTAGAGCCGGTACAGCGCGCCGGACGGCCGGCGCAGGCTCTCCAGCGGCTGCAGCATCGTCTGCAGGGAAGGCGGCACCATCCAGCGTGTGTCGGCTGGCGGCAGCGCGGGGCCGGGCTCGCCGGCGAGCGCGGTGAGCGGGCCGGCAGCCGCAGCGCCCGATGCACCCGTCATCGCGGGCAGCGCGCACACACGCTCCTGCGCGCTTCGTGCACCGGCCACGAAATGCGTCGGCACGCCGTCGGCGCCTTTGGCGCCCAGGTAGATGCAGCCGGCCACGCCGTTCCACGGATTCCGCCGCGCCACGTGCCGTGCGGAAACCTCCATCATCTGCTCGGGGCGCCAGCGCGCCACTGCCGCGGGAGTCTCGGTGCCACGCCACGCCAGCGCTTCCAGCAGGCGACCGTTGCCGCGGATCAGCGAGGACAAGGCCGCCGACAGGTCGTCGCAGCTCACCTGGAAGCGCTGCCCCGGGTACTCGGGTGTCTCGAAGGGCACGGCCAGCGCCGCTGCGGCCGCTTCGAACCAGCGCGCCGTGTCGAAGGCCACGGCCTGAGCGACGCGTGTATTCGGCCGTGAGCTGAAGCCCAGCAGCAAGGCATCGAGCTCGGCCAGCCCGGCAGCGATGCGCTGAGCCTGCGACGGCACCGGCTCGCCGCCCGCACGGGCCAGCCATGTCGAGGCATCCCGGCGCGCGCCCCACTCGCGGCGGCAATGCGGAACACCCGCCAGCACCGCTGCGGCGGCCGGGGTTGCAGGTGGTGCGGCGCCACGCCCCACCACCGCGTGCTCGAAGGTCTTCAGCGCGGCGACGTGGCGCACGCTGACATAGCGGTCGCCCTGCCCCGGGCCGAGTGCCGCGGACGGGTCCACGGGCCGGACGACGGCCACCAGCAGCAGCATGCCGAGCATGATGGGCACGATCGCGATGCTCGCCGCGATCGCGAAGTCGAGCAGCGTCTTGTCCGAGCGTCTCATACGTGTCCTGAGTCTGTCGAAGGATCAGCCCGACCCTTCGATACCTCAGGGCGATCGGACGTTCGGGCTTCGACAAGCTCAGCCCGAACAGGTTGTGTTGGCATTGCCGGAAGGTCGACGCTGAGACACAGCGCGAGAAAGCCCATGTTGACCACCAGCGAGGTCATGCCGAAGCTGACGAAGGGGAAGGTGACGCCGGTGAGCGGCAGCACGGCCAGGTTGCCGGCCACCGTCACGGCGAGCTGGCATAGCGTGAGCACAACCCAGGTCACGGCGATCCAGCTCAGGAAGGCCTGGCCGTCGAAGGAGATGAGTCCGGCGGGCCGAGCGCCGGGCCTGTCCTCGGCGAACCGGCGGGCGTACTCGTGCGGCGAGGGGCTGGCGTTCCGGACGAAGGTCGGTTCGCCGCGTGTCACGCGGCCGTGGTGGCGGATGAGGCGATGCAGCCAGACCGCGCAGCCGATCGCCACCATCCAGGCCATCGCGCTGCCGAAGGCGCCGACGACGGCGGTGAAGGTGTAGTCGCTGTGGATCTGCGCCGGCAGCCCGCCGCAGTGGCCGGCCGGCGAATAGCCGCACCAGGGCACGGCGCCGATACCGAAGCCCTCCGGTGGCGCGGCCTGTCGGAACCAGGACACCAGCGCGAGCTGGTCATTGGTCGAGGCGAGCGGCGCCGCCAGGCTCTCGAGCCGCGCCGCGGTCACGCTGTCGATGGCGCCCACCTTGAAGAGCGCCATCGTCGTCGCCGCGATCCAGGCGGCGAACAGCGCCACCGCGAACAGCAGCGCGGCGGCCGTCTGTCCGCTGCGCTGGTGCCACCACATCGCCACCGACGCCGCGAGAAAGGCGCCCGACGCGTAGCAGGCGATCAGCAGCGGCCCCATGTCGCGCGTGACCAACATGGCGGCCATCAACACCAGGATGACGAACAGCAGCGGCCCCACGTAGCGCAGCGCCGATGCCGCCGACCCGCCCGAGCGCGCAAGGCGCTCGGCCAGCGGGCCGCCGCGCAGGAAGAAGAACCATGCGGCGCCGACGATCAGCCAGACACGGCCCAGCTCGGAGGTGAGCTGCCGCATGTTGGCCAGGGCAAGCCCGAACACGGCCACCAGCGCCAGCGCCGCCAGCGCCACGATGGCCCCTGCCTGCCACGTCCCCAGCCGGCTCCGGACCTGGCGTGCCGTTTCTCCCGAGACGGAAAGGGCCCAGGCCAGCCCGCGCGCGAGCGGCTGGCGCAGGAACAGCAGGACCGAGAAGGCGAGCAGGCCCAGCCACAAATGCCCCTGGTGGTACAGCGCGAGATAGCGGTTGGCCGCATGGCCGTGGGCCGACAGGTCGAGCAGGAGCAGCCAGCCCAGTCCGGTGGCCAGCACCAGGCCGGGATAACCCAGGCGCGAACTCATCGTCTGCGGCGTGAACGCCGCGCGGCGCTGTCGTGTCGCGCTCTCAAGGAAACGCCGGGCCGCTCCCAAGTTTCCTTGACCCCCTCGGGGGGCCTGACGCGAAGCGGCAGGTCTGAGGGTGCTCAATAGCGCGAGCAGGAGGCCGGCGCCGGCGAGGGCCAGCACGGCGTTCGAGGGCGGGCTCCATGCATGGATATCCAGGCGAGCCGGCTCGAAGGCACGGCCGACGAAAGGCAATGGCACACGCGACACCCAGGCGGCGAGCGCCCACAGCGCGAGCGCCGCTGCAACGCCCAAGGCGGGCCGCACGTTGCGCCGGCTCCAGTGCAGCAGCGCGAAGCCGAGCAGCATCCCGCCCGCCCAATGCCGGCCGGCCGATTGCAGCAGCGAGCGCATCGCTTCGTTCTTGCGCGAATTCGATAGCGACTGGCGCGCACCGGCCATCAGGGCCGAAGCGCTGCTCAGCGCATGGGCAAGGCCTCGCGCGCCGCAGGAGGCCGCCAGGCGCTCGCTGTCGGCGGGCAGCGCTGCCGTGCTGGCGAGCATTCCGGTGGCGGCGTGGCCGTCGAAGGCCGCGGCCAGCAACAGCACAGCATTCGCTCGCGCCGTGCCGTGCCCCGTATCGGCCGCGGAAGGCGCCGGTTCGGCCAGCGCCGCCTCCACCCCCTGCGTCGCGCAAACCAGCGGCGCCGGGCCGGCCTCATCGACCTGGCCGAGGGCAAAGCGTTCGACGAAGGGCCGAGTGTCGGCTTCAAGCGCGGTGACGGCCGCCGACAGGTCGCGCAAGTCGCCAATGCCTTCGCGCTGCTGCAGCCGCAGATCGCTCATGCGCGCCTGTGCTTTCCTCACCGGTTCGAGAAAGGCCTGGGTGGCACGCGACAGCGCATCCCGCAGCACGAGGGGGAGCCGCGCAAGGGGTTGCGGCGCGCCGGCGCTGGGTGCGCCGCACAGGCGTTCGCGCAGTGATGGATCGGCCTGCGCGCCATGCGCGGCGCAGGCCGGCGGCAAGGTCGGCTCGGGCAGCCCTTGCACCCAGAACCCGGCTTCGGCAAAGCGTCCGTCGCGCCCATCGCCGAACGCAGCAAGCCGCGCGAACGCCGGCAGCAGCAACGCGATGGCGCCCAGCACCAGCAGCGTTTCCACCAGCGCGGGCAAGGTCCTCGCGATCTTCCCGCTGCGCTCGCGGGGCGCAGAGGCGACGGCGCTGAGTGGCGTCACGTTGACCTGCCGGTGTTGACCTGCCTGCGTGGAATGCAGCCGCCGTCAGTAGGGAACAGAAACGGCGTTCGAATCGGGCAGCAAGGCGCCGCCGGCCATCCTCACCCTCTCTCCGACCCGGAACGGCGGCACGCCGTCGTAGCGCTTGACACGTGCGCTGCCGTCTTGGAAGCGCACCACCACGTCGTAGCGGGTGCGGGTGCTGCTGTGCCGCTCGATCTCGCGGCCGGCATAGGCGCCGCCCACCGCGCCGACGATGCCTGCGGCCGTGCGGCCGTCGCCCTTGCCGAACTGGCTGCCGAGGATGGCGCCGATCCCGCCGCCGGCGCTGGCGCCCGCGTAGCCCGGGCGGTCGCGGCCCTCGGCGGGGCGGCTGGCGTCGACCACGCCGCACTCGTCGCAGCGCCGCGCCGTGACCGCGCCGAGCAGCAGCGGTTCTTCGAGCTCCACCGTCGTGACCTCGTCGGCCAGCCACACATGAGCGGTGACGCGGCTGTGGGCAGTGATGCGATCGTCGCGATCGATCACATGAGTGCCCTCGTACATGCCGCCCTGCACTTCCTGCAGCGGCAGGGCACGCGGGACGCCATCGATGCGCACCGTGGCGCTCGCGCCGGGCGAGCCGTACAGGCTGAAGTGGAGCGCGGTGCCGGCCGACAACTGCGGCACCTGTTCGATGTCGAAGCCGTCGACACGGGGCGCCAGGGCGCTGGCCTGCACCAACGCCGAGCCGAGGAGCCACACGAACAGCGTCGCGAACGCGCGAACGAGCACCTGGCGTAGCGTCTTCATGGGACCTCCAACGGCAACCCTGAAATGGCGCCGGGCGGACCGACCGCTCAAGCCCGCCGCCTGACACCATTCACATCGCCCATTGAACGCCGGCTCGCTGTCGCGGGCCGACAGGGGTTTGCCCACTGTTCCCCTGGTTTCGGGGGTCACGAATGCTTGCCATCGCTTAACGAAACAATGCACTACCGCGCGCGCCATCCGCCGTCCACTGCCAGCGTATGGCCGTGCACGTAGTCCGACGCCGGCGACGCAAGAAACACCGCCGCGCCCGCCACGTCGTCGGGCCGGCCCCAGCGCCCCGCCGGGACGCGCGCCGTGATCTCGACGCGGCGCTGCTCGTCTTTCTGCAGCAGGCCCCGTGAGCTCGGCGAGCTGCCGGTCGACCGTACGGGCCCCGGGGCCAGGTTCAAGGCTCGTGCCAAGCCCTGGGAACCTTGGGACTATGCAGGCCTCCATGGGTCAACGAGTTCCGAGTTGACAGGCCACACGGTCACTGCGAAGCGACAGGATCCATCGGGGCGACACGTACTGACACGTCGGCCTCGCGCCGACGCGCCCTCTCTGCAGCAACTCGTTCCGACTTCCACCAAGCGAGCATGCGGTTCCAATCGCCCCCGAAACCGCGCTGCTTGAGTGGCCTGTCCAAGTCCTCCTCTGTCGCTTACTGTCCTGCTACATCGAGTCCCTTCAAGGTCCCTTCAGTGGGTGGCATGCTCACCCTAACGTGGACGACGTTCCTCGTCTTTCCGCGACGACAGCTTCCAGTGCCCGAAGTGGCTGGATTTGCCTTGTTTGGGGCCGGTTCAAAAGCACAGGTTGCGGGTTCTAACGATGGCCCTGTAGCGGGACGCCCCCGGCCGCAGCCGTCAAGCCGTGGCCAGGATACGGAAATCGGTTGCCTTGACGACAGGACGTATGTGGCTCTTCTCCTTGCGAAGGTCGACTAGGCCGTACCTCGACATCGTCTTGAGCGTGCGCGACAAGTTGCTGGGTTGCCGGCCTGTGGTCCGGGCCAGTACCGCAACGGAGTCGGGATTCGTTTCCCGGATCACCTTGAGTAGCGCCCGGTTCTGATCGCTCAGCACTTCGGCCACGGATCTCATTGAGGTGAACCAGATCTTCGGCTCGCTGGGCCTCGGCTTGTATTCGCCCTTGGCGATGGCGATCATCCGTTTCCGGATCTGGTCCTGCGGCATCACGCCGATGACAATGGGCTTCATTCCTGTGCTTCCTGGATCACGCGGTCGACCTCGGCAAAGAAGTCCTCCAGCAAGCGCTGGGCAGATTCGAACAAGTACGGTACGCCCTTGTCCCTGGAGGATCTGTGCGCCCGCCTTCACCCGACGGACCGGCTATGCCCAAGGAACCGGTCCGCGAGCGACCGGGCTGATGAGCCAGCGCCCTGAGGATGGTGTCAAGCACACGCTCCAGATCCTTGCCGACATCCTGCGCTAGAAAGCGCAGTACCAGGTAGCCGTTCTCCTGCAACAGCACATCTTTGCGCCGGTCCCGCCGGTACGCGACCGGATCGGCAAGATGCTGGTCGCCGTCGAGTTCCACGGCCACGCGCGTGTCGGGGCCGTCGTCGCACAGGAGATCGACTTCAAGTTGACCGAGGCCATCGAACGCGATCGGCAGTACCGCGTTGAGCCGGAAGCGCCCGCGCGTTTGAGGCAGCGTCTCGAGACGGCGGTACAGGAAGGCTTCGGTGACGCTGCGCGCGCGGTCAGCGCCTTCGGCCCGGCATCGAGCGGTCGGGCAACATGGACGAAGAGACTCGCGACGGACGTGTCCACGCCGTCGCGCGCCAGCCTGCGCACGCTGCCTGCGTAGTCGCGCTTCCATGCCGGCTCGGCAGGCAAGACCACGTCCTGCGGCCAGCCGGCGATGGCGTTTGCCGGCAGCACGATCGTGTAGCCGAGCGCCTCGTAGCCGCGGCAGCGCTGATCGAACATCCGCGCGAGCATGGGCACTTCGAGATCCGCGTAGTCGTGGATCCGCACCTCGCGCTTGCCTTCGCACAGGCGGTGCAGCCGGCCCGCGTATTGGGCGATGGTGCCGCGCCACGACACGGGAAGCGTCAGGAACAACGTGTCCAGCCGCGGATCATCGAATCCCTCGCCGATGTACCGGCCGGTGGCCAGCAGCACGCGCGGTTCGTCATGCGGGATGGCAGCAAGCCGCTCGGCGACTGACTGCCGCTGCTTCTTGCCCAGCCCCGCGCGCAGGACGACGAGGTGACGTACGTCCGGCGCCAGCTGCTGCTCGAGGTGGTCGAGATGATCTCTGCGCTCCGTGAGCACGAGCGGTGCGCGGCCACTGCGCGCGCACTCGATCACGTCCTCGCAGATCCGGCGGTTGCGACGCTCGTCGTCGACCAATTCCTGGCACAGCGTCTGGAACTCGACCCGAGGATCGCGCTCGGCGCTCGGGCCCGCCTCGAAGGCGGTCGGACGTACCAGCACACGATGCTCGAACGGCCGGGCCATGGCCTGCGCCTTCGCGTTCACGCGGTGGCGGACCGGCCCGCACTGCATGAAGAGGATGGGATGGTGGCCGTTCTTGCGTTCCACCGTGGCCGACAGCCCGACGACGAACCGCGCCTTGGCACGGCGCGCCACCTGCTCGAAACTCTGCGCGGGCAGATGATGGCACTCGTCAACGACAAGTTGTCCGTACTCGGCGACGCAGTCGTCGACCGTGCCTTTCCTGACAAGGCTCTGAATGATGCCGACGTCGACCTGCCCGCTCGCCCGCCGTCGCCCGCCGCCGATGCGCCCGATCTCCTTGACCGGAATGCCCAGGAAGGTCGACAGCCGCTCGATCCACTGGTCGAGCAGTTGC
>DATKCI010000027.1:0-9602 GCA_035513255.1 Piscinibacter sp.
GCGCTGACGGTTCTTGCCATGCTCGCGCTGTCGTGGCGGCTGCCATGGGCGCGCTTGGCGTGTGCGGGCGTGGGCCTGTGGGTGATGACCGCGCCGCTCGTGTTCTGGGCGCCGACCGCGGCCGGCTACCTGAACGACACGCTGGTCGGCATGCTGGTCATCGGCTTCGCCGCGCTGGTGCCGCCGGAACCCGGCGTATCGCCCGCCGCCGCCCTGACCGGCCCGATGGCCCCGCCGGGATGGAGCTTCAACCCCTCGGGCTGGACGCAGCGGCTGCTGATCGTCGCGCTGGCGCTCGTCGGGCTGCACATCTCGCGCTACCTCACCGCCTACCAGCTAGGCCACATCGACGGCGTGTGGGAACCGTTCTTCCAGGGTGGCCCCGACCCGAAGAACGGCACCGAAGAGATCATCACCTCCAGCGTCTCGGAAGCCTGGCCGGTGCCCGACGCGGGCCTGGGCGCCCTCACCTACGCGCTCGAGATCCTCACCGGCGTGATCGGCACGCGCAGGCGCTGGCGCACGATGCCGTGGCTGGTGCTGCTGTTCGGCCTGATGATCGCGCCGCTGGGCGCCGTGTCGATCTTCTTCATCATCATCCAGCCGATCTGGATCGGCACCTGGTGCACGCTGTGCATGATCGCGGCCGTGGCGATGCTGGTGCAGATTCCCTACTCGCTGGACGAGTTGGTCGCCACGGGCCAGTTCCTGCTGCGCCGCCGGCGGGCCGGACGCAGCCTGTTGCGGGTGCTGTTCACCGGCGACACCGATGAGCCCGAGCGGGCCGGTGGATCTTCGAATCCCGAACGCGAATTCGAACGCTCGCCGCGCGAGATCGTGCTCGACATGGTCGGCGGCGGCGTGAACCTGCCGTGGAGCCTCGCACTGAGCATCACGATCGGCGTGTGGCTGATGTTCACGCGCGTCACGCTCGGCGCCGAAGGCGGCATGGCCCATGCGGACCATCTCCTCGGCTCGCTGATCGTCACGGTGTCGGTGATCGCCTGCGCCGAGGTCGCGCGTTCCTTGCGGTGGCTCAATGTCGGGCTCGGCCTGGCGCTGTGCGTCACGCCGTTCATCTACGCTGCCGACGGGTTGCATACGGTGCTGTCGCTGGCCTTCGGGGCGGCCGTCATCGTGCTCAGCGTGCCTTGCGGGCGCATCGACGGCCGCTACGGCGGCTGGGAGCGGTTCATCCGCTGACCCCGACGCGGTGTCGGCCATTCGCTCGTGCGGCGAGCAGCGGTGTACACACTGGTCCTCGGAGATGCCATGAGCCCGACTCGGAACTACGGCGGCGTCGCTGCGAGGTGCGCGGCGATTTGCGCTGCACTGTGGCTCGCGCTCTGGTGCGGTGGCGTGCACGCCGCGCCGGTCGTCGTGCTGAAGGTGCAGGACGCCATCGGCCCGGCCAGCGCCGACTACGTGCTGCGAGGCATGGAACAGGCGCACAAGAGCGGCGCCGCGCTCGTCGTGATCGAACTCGACACACCGGGTGGACTGGATCAGTCGATGCGCCAGATCATCCAGGGCATCCTCGTGTCGCCGGTGCCGGTGGCGACCTACGTATCGCCTTCCGGCGCTCGCGCGGCGAGCGCCGGCACCTACATCCTCTATGCGAGCCACGTCGCCGCGATGGCGCCGTCGACCACGCTGGGCGCCGCCACGCCGGTGGCGATCGGCATGCCGTCGCCCGGGCAGCAACCCGGCCGCCCGGCTTCGGGTCCGCAGGAAGGCAAAGGCGCGGAGCCCGCCGATGCGATGTCGCGCAAGCAGATCCACGATGCCGCCGCGTTCATCCGCGGTCTCGCGCAGCAGCGCGGCCGCAACGCCGAGTGGGCCGAGCGCGCGGTGCGCGAAGCGGTGAGCCTGACCGCGCAGGAGGCGCTGCGCGAAAAAGTGATCGACGTGGTCGCGCGCGACGTGACCGACCTGCTGGCGCAGATCGACGGACGCCGCGTGAGCATCCCGTCGGGCGAGATCGAGCTGAAAACGCGCGGCGCAGCCCACGAGGTGGTTCTGCCCGACTGGCGGCATCGCCTGCTGTCGGTCATCGCGAATCCGAGCTTCGCACTGATCCTGATGATGATCGGCATCTACGGGCTGATGTTCGAGTTCTCGTCGCCGGGCTTCGGCGTGCCGGGCGTGGTCGGCGCGATCTGCCTGCTGCTCGCCATGTTCGCGCTACAGCTGCTGCCGATCAGTTATGCCGGGCTCGCGCTGATCCTGCTCGGCATGGCGCTGATGGCGGCCGAGCTGATCACGCCGACCTTCGGCGTGCTCGGCGTGGGCGGCGTGATCGCCTTCGTCGCCGGCGGCATCATGCTGTTCGACAGCGACGTGCCCGGCTTCGGCGTACCGCTTCCGCTGCTGATTGGCCTGGCGGCCTTGTCGGCGGTGCTGATCATCGCGGGCGGCGGCATGGTGCTGCGTGGGCGGCGCCGCCCGGTGCAAGGCGGCAGCGAGCAGATGGTCGGCGCGGTCGGTGAGGTGCTGAACGTCGGCCCGGCCGAAACCTGGGTGCGGGTGCACGGCGAGCGCTGGAAAGTGCGCTCCGACACGCCGCTTGCTCCTGGACAGCGCGTGCGTGTGCTGGCCCTGCACGGCCTCACGCTGGACGTGGCCGCGGACAACGAATCCTCCACCCCGAAAGGACCCCCATGATCTTCGACTTCAACCTGGGCCTCGGGGCGCTGGTGATCCCGCTGCTGATCCTCGCGTTCGCATCGCTGCGCATCCTGCGCGAATATGAGCGTGGCGTGGTGTTCCAGCTCGGCCGCTTCTGGAAGGTCAAGGGTCCGGGTCTCGTCATCGTGGTCCCCGGGCTGCAGCAGATGGTGCGCGTGGACCTGCGCACCGTCACCTTTGATGTTCCACCGCAGGACGTGATCTCGCGCGACAACGTGTCGGTGAGCGTCAACGCGGTGCTGTTCTTCCGCGTCGTCGACGCGCAAAAGGCCATCATCCAGGTCGAGAACTACCTCGCGGCGACCAGCCAGCTCGCGCAGACGACGCTGCGCGTTGTGCTCGGCAAGCACGAGCTCGACGAGATGCTGGCCGAGCGGGAGCGGCTCAACGCCGACATCCAGCAGATTCTCGACGAGCAGACCGATGCCTGGGGCATCAAGGTCACCAACGTCGAGATCAAGCACATCGATCTCAACGAGACGATGATCCGCGCGATCGCCCGCCAGGCCGAGGCCGAACGCGAGCGGCGCGCCAAGGTAATCCATGCCGAAGGCGAGAAACAGGCGGCGGCATCGCTACTGGAAGCGGCGCAAATGCTGTCGGCCCAGCCCGAAGCGATGCAGCTGCGCTACCTGCAGACGATGACGCAGGTGGCCGGCGATCGTGCATCGACGGTGATACTGCCCTTGCCGCTGGATCTGCTCGGTTCGCTGCTGTCGTCCGGCAAGCGATGAATGTGGGCGGCGGCCCGCGAACTTCCGTCCGCTCGGGCCCCTTGCATGCAAGGGGCCCGTCGGCGATGATCGCGCGCTATGCCATCACTGCGGGCCAATCGGAATCCCGCCGCTCTCCCATGAATGCAAGCTCCGTGTGCGGGAGCGTGACCACCGGCTTCGTGCTTGCGATTCTGCCCTTGTCGGCGCATTCCCAGCCGATCTCGCCCGAGCTTCCCTTTTGCACTCGGTCCCGGCCTGGGGCTGCTGCTGCTCTACGTGGCGCTGGCGCTGGTGTTTTCCTTTCTGTGCTCCGTGGCCGAGGCGGTGCTGCTGAGCATCACGCCCTCCTACATTGCCGAGTTGCGCGAACGCCATCCGAAGCAGGCGCAGCGGCTGCACAAGCTCAAGGGCGAGGGCATCGACCGTTCGCTGGCCGCCATCCTGACCGTCAACACGATCGCGCACACCGTCGGCGCGATCGGCGCCGGCTCCAAGGCCACGTCCGTCTTCGGCGACGCCTGGTTCGGCGTGTTCTCGGCGGTGATGACGCTCCTGATCCTGTTCCTTTCGGAGATCATTCCCAAGACGATAGGCGCCGTGCACTGGCGCCGGCTCACCGCGTTCACGGTGGCCTACGTCAACCTGCTGATCATGCTGATGTACCCGTTGATCCGGGTCTCCGAAGTCCTGACGCGGCTGGTCTCGCGCGGCCAGAAGGTCCATCTGTTCAGCCGCGACGAGTTCGTGGCGATGGCCGATGTCGGCCGCCTGAGCGGGCAGATCGACGAACGCGAGTCCAAGATCATCCGCAACCTGTTCCGCTTCAAGGCGCTGACGGCAGAAGACATCATGACCCCGCGCACGATGATGGCCGCCCTGCAGGCCGACCTCACTGTCGGGCAGGCCTTCGACACGTTCGATCGGATCCCTTTCTCGCGTCTGCCGGTGTACGGCAAGGACAAGGACGACATGCTGGGCTTCGTGCTACGCGAGGACATCCTGGTGGCGCATCTGCAAGGCCGCGACACTGCACCGATTTCGTCGATGAAGCGCGAATTGCTCAGCGTCCCGGGCAGCAGCGCACTGACGGGCCTCATGGATGCGCTGCTGAAGCGGCGCCAGCACCTCGCCGTGGTTGTCGGCGAGTTCGGCGAAACACGCGGGCTGGTGACGCTCGAGGACCTGGTCGAGACCTTGCTTGGCGAGGAAATCATGGACGAAGGCGACCGCGTCGCCGACGTGCAAGCCATGGCGCGCCAACTTTGGGAGCGGCGAGCCAAGGCCAGCGGCATTCACCTGGGACATGAGTCGGACGCGCCTCCCGCGGACGCGCCGAAAGCGGACCCGCAGGCCAGGCCCTGAGGCACGCGCCTGCCGACGCACTTCGTTACGTGCCGGTCTCAATATCCCGTCGATTTCGGGTCGTCTCGTTCGTCGTGTCATTACAGGGGCGCTCCGGCGCCTCATGTTCAACCCGCCGCTCAAAGGAGACTCGAATGGCGCACTACGTTGACGGATTCGTTCTGCCGGTTCCGAACAAGAATCTCGATGACTATCGCCGCATGGCCGAACGTGCCGGCAAGATCTGGAAGGAGCACGGCGCACTGCAGTACTGGGAATGTGTCGCCGACGACGTGAAACCCGGCAAGGTCACGTCGTTTCCGCAGAGCGTGCAGCTCAAGGACGACGAGGTCGTCGTGTTCTCGTGGATTCTCTACAACTCGCGCGAGGAGCGCGACACCATCAACGCCAAGGTGATGGAAGACCCGCGCATGAAGGACATGATGGACCCGAAGAGCATGCCGTTCGACGGGATGCGCATGTTCTGGGGTGGATTCAAGAGCATCGTGGAGCTTTGAGTCGCAGCGCGGGAGGCGTTGTCCGTCAGGCGATGAGCTTTGCTCCTGGCACTCGCGCCGCAAGCTGGTCGAACGTCAGCAACGGCGCTCGGCCGGCCGACAGCGCCAGTGCCGTGTGCAGACAGTCCGCAAAATCGGCAGCCCCGTCCCGGAACCGAGCGACGGCTTCTTCCACTGCCGGCTCCTCGCCGATGTCGACGTCCCCAGAAGCGAGCAGGCCGACCAAGGTCCGCTCGATCTCTTCGCGAGAAAACCGGTACCTGGACCGCAAAACCCATTCGAGTTCGAGCACCACGGTCGCGGGGATGTGCAGCGCCTCGCCGGCATCCACTGCGGCCGCGATCGCGCGGCGGGCCGCCGCGTGTTGAGCGGCATCGTCCTGCACGATCAGTCGTACCAGGACGTTCGTGTCGACAGCCGGCATCAGATGCGCATTTGCTCGACTGTGACGCGCTTGCTGCCTTTCGGGCGCTTCAGCGATCCGGCCAGGTCGAGAATGGACTTCGTCTTGGCGCGAACGACCACGGTGCCGTCGCTGAGCACGTGCCACACCAGCCGCACGCCGGGATGCGCGCCGAGGGCGTCGCGAACCTGTTGCGGGACGGTGGTCTGGCCTTTCGCCGTGATCGTGGATTCGGTCATGCGGGGCCTCATTACAATTCGGAAATTGTAATGCCTTCCGCTGGCGGCGACTCGATCGAATTGACTGCATCGGCGGGCCGCTGACCCGCGAGCACGGTCAGGATGTTGTCGGCCGCTCGGTGCTCGATCGCCCGCCGGACGTCGGTTACCGCGGAGCCGAGATGCGGCGTGAACACGGTGTTCGGGTGGTTTCGCAAGCCGGCCCACCAGCAGACCAAGCTGCTCGCGCACCTGCGCGACGGCCAGCGCCGGCACTTGCGGATCCCCACGGCGCGCAGCGGCCAGCAGCGCGCGCGACGCTTCGATCGCCCGCTCCCCTCCCTTGACGGCGATGTACATCTCAAGTCTCCAGCGTGATGCGGGTCGAGCGGGGGATCGCGGCGATGCGCGCACCGCACACCAGCACGAGGTCGATGCCGCGCGGCAGCAGCGATTGCAGCCGCGTGCGCCACAGCCAGAAGTCGCGCGGCAAACCGGCGACGGCCAGCGGCTGCACCGACTCGATGCCGGGGCCGCGCAGCCACAGGCGGGTGCCCGTGCCGAGGTCGTCGACCTCGACGACCAGCGTGGCACCGCGCTGCGGCACTTCGTCGCTGCCGAGGTCGAGGCGGGTCCACAGCGAGGCGTCGACGTCGGCCGCGCGCGCCGCGGTGAAGGCCGCCAGTTCCTCCAGCCACGCCGAACGCACGCCGGTGTGAAAGCGCAGGTACGACAGCGCGGCCGAGCTGACCAGCGACCCGGCGAGACGCACCGTCGTTTCGGCGTCCAGCAAGGTCAGCATCAACGCGGCGGTACCCACGCTCATCGGCCGCCCGGCGAGCGCGGACTCGGGCGGCACGATGCCTTCGATTGCCGATTCGGGAAGCGACTCCATGCGACCCGGACGCGACATCGCGTCGAGCAGCGTGCGAAACGTCTGCTGCGCGCCGTGCACAGCGTCGCGAAAACCGGGTGTCATTTCCGTCAACACTGCGCTCATGTGCTCACCTCCGGCTGCAACGTGAAAAACTCGACCCGGCTCGCATCGGTGCGGGCCTGCGTCTCGGCGCGACGCTCGGCCGTGGCCGCGCGCAGCGGCTCGATCACGTCGCGCAACGCCTCGTGCTGTTCCGGCTGCTGCAGCAGCGCATCGAGACGCGCCACCCACCCTGCCCGCTCGGCGTCGCGCCCGAGCACGTAGCCGATGCCGGCGGTCACCGTCCCCTGCGCGCCGCGGTGGCGAACCACGCAGCGCGTGAGCGTCGCTTCGCCGAGGTTGAAACGGTCGCCGCCGTTGCCGATCCGCGCGCGCAGCATCGCGAGCCCTGTCTCGGGTTGGCGCAGCCAGTCGAAAGGTTGGGTGAGGATCGGGTCGGCGAGTCGGTGCAAGCTCGTGCGCGGTGCATGGGCCAGAACGGCCAACCATTCGCGCCTGGAGCGTCCGGCCGAAGTGCCGGGGGTGTCGGAGGTCATTGACATGTCATCTAGACGACTCAAGATGGCGGCCAGTATCCGCAGCGCTGATGACAGTTTCTTGAACGCAGCAAGTCAAATCATCTCGGGGAGACGAACAACATGCTGAAGGACAGTGCCTCGATCGCAGTCTCGGCGGGCGACGTGCCGTCGCTGTCGCGATGGGAAGAAATCGCCACGGCCTTGCGCGACGACATCCTGCAGGGCCGCTTTGCACCCGCCGAGCGGCTGCCCAACGAGCAGGAACTGGCCGCGCGCTTCGGCGTGAACCGGCACACCCTCAGGCAGGCGATGCAGGCGCTCGCGCGCCAGGGCCACGTGCACGTGCGCCAGGGCCGCGGCACCTTCGTGCGCGAGCTGGTGCTCGACTACGCGCTGCAGCGCCGCACGCGGCTGTCGGAGAACCTCGCGAGCGTCGGCGAGCGGGCGAAGCGCGAACTGCTCACGCGGCAGATGACGAACGCCGGGCCGTGGGCCGCGGCATTGAAGGTGCCGTCGAACAGCCGCGTCGAAGTTCTCGGCACGCGCGCCTCGGTGCGCGGCCGGCCGGTCGGCCTGAGCACCGCGGCCTTCCCGGTGCCGCGCCTGGCGGGCATGGCCGACGCGGTGGCGCGCCTGGGCAGCATCACGCTGGCACTGCGCGAACTCGGCGTGGCCGACTACACACGATCCCGCAGCACCGTCTCGGCGCGGCTGCCGAGCCAGACCGAGGCGGACGCGCTCGCCCGCCCCGCGACCGAGCCGGTGCTCGTCGTCGACTTCATGAACGTCGACCGCGCCGGTGTGCCGGTCGAGGCCGGCACCACCGTCTTCGCGGCCGACGCCGTGCAGTTGGCGGTGAGCCCGGAGGGATGGAACGCATGAAGGTTGCAGCGCCTCGCTGACATGGACGCCGCGCATCCGCTGCGCCGCCTCGCCGACGCCTGCGTCGCGGAACTCGACGGCTGGCGCCACGCTCTGAGCGAAGCACAATGGCTGCGCCGCAGCGCCGGGATCGAACCCGGCCGGCAAGCCATGGTGCGCCGTTTCGGCTATCCGCATGTCTTCGAGCATTGGCGCTTTCACATGACCCTGAGCAACTGCGTTCCTCCCGAATCGGCCGCGCTGCGCGAGCGGCTTCTGCGGCAGGCGGTCACGCACTTCGGCGCAGCGCTGGCATTGCCGTTGCACTGCGAATCGCTCAGCGTCTTCGTCGAACCCGCCGAAGGCGAGCCGTTCGTGCTCGCACACCGCTTTCCGCTGGCCGCATGATGCGCGCGAGCATCCTGCACAGCCAGCGGCTGATCGTCGTCGTCGGGCCCTCGGGCGCCGGTAAGGACAGCGTGCTCGGCGCGTGGCGCCAGCGCGTCGCCGCGCAGCGTGTGCACTTCGCGCAGCGTGTCATCACGCGCCCTTGCGATGCCAGCGAAGCGCATGAACCGGTCACGCTCGATCAATTCACAGCGCTGCGCGACAGCGGCGAACTGGCGACGTGCTGGCACGCGAACGGTCTGCACTACGGCCTGCGCTGGCGCGAAATCGCCGCATTGTCGGCCGGTGGCTGGGTGGTCGTGAACGGGTCGCGCGCGCACCTCGGCACGCTGCGGCAGCAGGCGCCGCTGCTGCATGCGATCGAGATCACGGCGTCGGCTGCGCTGCGTGCACAGCGGCTCGCGCGGCGCGGGCGCGAGGATGCTGCCGCGGTCGCGAAGCGGCTGCAGCGGCATGTGCCGGTGGAGGTCGCGATCGCGGTGCGCAACGACGGCGAACTGTCGGCCGCCGTCGACGCGCTGCACCGCTGGTGGCGCGCGCAGGCGGTACAGCCCGCATCCGACGGCGCCTTCGGCCCGAATTACGAATGGAAACAGTAGGGGCGAAAGGCCCTCCCTATATTCCGATCCTCGCCGTAGCGGACGCCGGTGCAGCGATGCACTGAACCTGAGCCTGTCACCTCATGTGGCCGCTGCGTGATGCGAGCCATTCGGTCGAACAGGGAGTGTGAGCCATGCACAAGACTCGGTCGTATCTCAGGCTGCCGCTGCTCACAGTCCCGATCGCGCTGATCGGTGCGGCAGCAATCGCCGTGGCGCAGCCGGAAGACTTTCCGACGCTCGTCAAGCGCCTGCAGCAGGAGAAACCCGGGTTCGCCAAGCGGCAGCAAGACCTGCTCGCCCAGCGCTACGACTTGTCTGACCGGCCGGCGCCGGGCGTGACGATGGCACGCGGCAAGCCGGTGCAAGACGGCGTGCGCGTGCGGCTGCCCGCG
>DATKCI010000028.1:0-46512 GCA_035513255.1 Piscinibacter sp.
GCGGAGCGTTCAGCTCGATCAGGTGCTGCGCGAAGTTCAGTCGCTCGGGCGGGGAGGGCGGCGTGGCGTTCATCGGATCTTCCTCGGCAGCGTGATGGGGCGTGCGGTTGGGGTGGAGCGTCACTGCGGCAGCGGCACGGCGCCGAGTGCACCGATCACCGCCGGCTCGGCCTGCACGGCGGCACGTCGGTGATAGAAGCCCAGCGCCCGCAGCCCACCGAGCTCCTCGCCGCCGCCGGCGCGGCCGGGTCCGCCGTGCAGCGACTGCGGCATCACGTTGCCGTGGCCGCTGTGAGTGCGCGCAACAGCCGGCGACACGACGTGCACGCGGCCATGGCTGTCGGCCAGGTCGACCGCAAGGCCCGCCAGCGTGGCCGGCTCTGCGCCGTACAGCGACGCGACGAGCGAGCCTTCGCCGCGGCGGATCAGGGCGGCGGCATGCGGCAGGTCGCGGTACGGCATCAAGGTGGCCACCGGGCCGAAGACCTCGATGCGGTGAACACGATCGGCGTCGTCCGGGGTGGTGGTGCCGAGCAGCGTGGGCGCCATGCAGGCGGCCACGGCGGGGTCTGCGTCGACCAGCGGCGCGAGGCTGCCGTCGTGCAACACCTTCGTCTGCGTGCGCAGCTCGGCCAGGCCGGCGCGCACGTTCTCCAGCTGCTCCCGGTTCACCAGCGCGCCCATGCGCACCGACTCGTTGCGCGGGTTGCCCACCGACACGCCGGCCAGCTGCGTGGCGATCGCTTCGGCGGCGGCGTCGTACACCGCCTGCGGCACGAGCGCGCGGCGGATCGCGGTGCACTTTTGTCCGGACTTCACCGTCATTTCCCGCACGACCTCGCGCACGAACAGCGCGAAGGATTCACTGCCGGGCTCGGCATCGGGCATCAGCAAGGCCGAATTCAGGCTGTCGGCCTCGATGTTCACGCGCACCGAGCGGTCCGCGACGGCGGGATGCGAGCGGATGACGGCGGCAGTCTGGGCGGACCCGGTGAACGACACGAGATCGAAGGGCTGGAGAGCATCGAGCAGGCCGGCCGAACCGCCGCAGATCACCGACAGCGCGCCGGCGGGCAGCAGGTCGGCGGCCACCACGTCGGCGACCATGCGCTGCGTGAGCCAGGCGGTGGCGGTGGCTGGCTTCACGATCACCGGCACGCCGGACAGCAGCGCCGGCGCGGCCTTCTCCCACAGCCCCCAGGCCGGGAAATTGAAGGCGTTGATGAACAGCGCCACGCCGCGGGTCGGCACGAGAACGTGCTGCGACTGAAAGGTGCCATCCTTGGCGAGCGACGCCGCCGCGCCGTCGAGCAGCGCGCGTGCGTCGCCGAGCGCGGCACCCCAGCGCGCGTACTGGCCGACGGTGTAGATCGCGCCGTCGATGTCGACCGCACTGTCGTTGCGCGTGGTGCCCGAGTTGGCCGTCGCGATCGCGTGGTAGTCGTCGCGGCGCGCCTGCAGCAGCTTCGCGATGGCGCCCAGCCGCTCGGCGCGTTCGCCGTAGCTCATCGCACGCAGCGCGCCGCCGCCGCGCTCGCGCGCAAACGTGAAGGCGTGCGCCAGGTCCAGTCCGGCGCTGGACACCCGCACCAGTGCTTCGCCGGTCACCGGGTCCGACAGCACCGTGACGGGGTCCTGGCCGGCGACCCACTCGCCGGCCAGGTAATTCTTCAGCAGTTCGATGGTCATGGCGGCTTCAGGTCCTCGTGAATTCGATCGCGCCTTCCGGCAGCAGGTACAGCACCAGTGCGCGCCCGCCGCGCACGGTGGGGCGGTTCGCGGTCCCGGGCCCGTAGACCTTCCAGCCGGCCGGCTGCCCGTCGAAGCGGGCGTCACCGTCCAGCGGCATCACCATGTCGATCTCACCGTTTGGATGGGCATGGTGCGGGCCGGCGCAGTCGTTCATGTCCACAACGTCGACCGAAAACCCGTGCGTCTGCGGTCCGGGCTTGACGACACGCCCGTAGCGGATGCCGTTCGCCTCGCGGCTGCACATCCAGCCGTCGGCAACGCCTTGTTTGCAGGCCGCGAAGATCGCGTCGAACAGCGGCGTGCCGGGCGGGTGCTCATGATTCAGCGAGTCGGCCAGCGCGGCGGCTAGTGGCCGGCCTTGCAGCGTGGCCGTCAGCGTGGCGATCAGCGACGGGAAATCTTCGGATTGGTTCATGGCAAATGCTTGCGCTGGCTCAAGCCGGCGAACTTGTGGAAATCCATTGCATGAAGCAAACTTATCCGTAGACGAAGCCAGCGTCAAGCACTATATTGCATAAACACGGGTAAACCTGGGGCCATGGACGATCTCGAGCTGCCTTTCGCCGATGCCGGTGCGGCGAGCGAACGCACCGGCGCTCCTCGCGATGCCTTTCTGATCGCGCTGGGCGAGCGCGTGCGTTTGCTGCGCTCGCGCAGCGGCCTGACACGCCGCGCCCTGTCCATCGCTTCCGACGTGTCCGAGCGGCACCTGGCCAACCTCGAGCAGGGCGTCGGCAACGCGTCCATCCTGGTGCTGCGCGCGGTCTCGAAGGCGCTGGGCTGCGAACTCGCCGAACTGCTGGGCGACGAGACGGCCGCTTCGCCGGAGTGGCTGCTGATTCGGGACCTGCTGCGCGGGCGCGGCGAGGACGAGCTGCGCCGCGGCCGCCTGGCGCTGGCCGAGCTGTACGAGGAAGCCGGCACGCGCGCCGCACGGGGCGGGCGCATTGCGCTGATCGGACTGCGCGGCGCGGGCAAGTCGACGCTGGGTGCACTGCTGGCGCAGGACCTGGGGGTCGACTTCGTCGAACTGAACCGCGAGATCGAACGGGTTGCCGGCTGCGGCGTGCAAGAGATCCACGGCCTGCTTGGGGCCAATGCCTACCGCCGCTACGAGCGCCGCGCGCTGGAAGAGACCATTCAGTTGTATCCCGACGCCGTCATCGCGGCGCCCGGCGGCCTGGTCTCGGACCCGGCCAACTTCAATCTGCTGCTGACGCACTGCTACACGGTCTGGCTCAAAGCGAGCCCGCAAGAACACATGCAGCGCGTGCTCGCGCAGGGCGACCTGCGCCCGATGGCGGCCAGCCAGGAAGCGATGGACGATCTGAAGCGCATCCTCGCCGGACGTTCGGCGTTCTACGGCCAGGCGGACCTGGTGTTCGACACCGGCGGCAAGACGCAAGAGGCGGCGTTCGCCGAGCTGTCGGATGCGGTGCGTGTTGCGTTGGGGCAGGTGTCGAAGCAAAGTGCGATGCACATGAATTAAAGTGCGCTTTGGCCTTGACGTGCGGATTACATGCACTATGATGCGTTTATTGGCAACGCAATATTTTGCATAGACGTTCGATGTCAGAACGTCGGCAGGAGACCCTCATGAACGCACCCACGTCCGCCGAGCTCGGCCGCATCGACTACCGCACCGAGCCGTCCCGCTACCGCCACTGGAGCTTGAAGTCCGACGGGCCCATCGCCACACTGGCGATGAACGTCGACGAGAACGCCGGGCTGCGTCCGGGCTACAAGCTCAAGCTCAACAGCTACGACCTCGGTGTCGACATCGAACTGCACGATGCCGTCAACCGCATCCGCTTCGAGCACCCCGAGGTGCGCGCCGTGGTCGTGACCAGCCTGCGCGACCGGGTGTTCTGCTCGGGCGCGAACATCTTCATGCTCGGCGTGTCCAGCCATGCGTGGAAGGTGAACTTCTGCAAGTTCACGAACGAAACGCGCAACGGCCTCGAGGATTCGTCGCGGCATTCCGGTCTCAAGTTCCTCGCGGCCGTCAACGGGTCCTGCGCCGGCGGCGGCTACGAACTCGCGCTCGCCTGCGACGAGATCGTGCTCGTCGACGACCGCTCATCGGCGGTGAGCCTGCCGGAAGTGCCGCTGCTCGGCGTGCTGCCCGGCACCGGCGGGCTGACCCGCCTGACCGACAAGCGGCATGTGCGCCACGACCTCGCCGACGTCTTCTGCACGACCACCGAAGGCGTGCGCGGCCAGAAGGCGAAGGACTGGCGGCTGGTCGACGACGTCGTGAAGCCGGCGGAGTTTGCGCAGAAGGTGCAGGAGCGCGCGCTGCAGCTCGCCGAGCAAAGCGACCGGCCGTCCGCGGCGAAGGGCATCGCGTTGACGCCGCTGGAGTGCACGTTCGACGGCGACAACCTGCGCTACCGCCACGTCGTCGTCGAGATCGACCGGGCACGGCGCACCGCCACCTTCACGGTCAGGGCGCCGTCGGGCGAACAGCCTGCCGACGTGCCCGGCATCGAAGCCGCCGGCGACGCCTGGTGGCCGCTCGCGCTGGGCCGCGAGCTGGAAGACGCGATCCTGCAGATGCGGACCAACGAGCTGGAGATCGGCACCTGGCTGCTGAAGACCGAAGGCGATGCCGCCGCCGTGCTGGCCGCGGATGACGTGATGCTGAAGCACCGCGAGCACTGGCTGGTGCGCGAGACCCTCGGCCTGCTGCGTCGCACGCTGTCGAGGCTGGACGTGTCCTCGCGCAGCCTGTTCGCGCTGATCGAGCCCGGCTCGTGCTTCGCCGGCAGCCTGCTCGAACTGGCATTGGCCTGCGACCGCATCTACCACCTCGCGCTGCCGGACGACGCGAAGCGCGCACCGGCGATCACGCTGGGCGAGACCAACTTCGGCCTGTACCCGATGGCCACCGGCCAATCGCGGCTCGAGCGGCGCTTCTATGAAGAGGCCGCTCCGCTGGCGGCCGCTCGTGCGGCGCTCGGCCAACCGCTGGACGCCGACGCCGCGTTCGCGCTCGGCCTCGCCACGTCGGCACCGGATGACATCGACTGGGACGACGAAGTGCGCATCGCGATCGAGGAGCGCACGTCGATGTCGCCCGACGCGCTCACCGGCATGGAGGCCAACCTGCGCTTCAACGGGCCCGAAACGATGTTCACGCGCATCTTCGGCCGCCTGACCGCATGGCAGAACTGGATCTTCCAGCGCCCCAACGCGGTCGGCGAGAAGGGCGCGCTGAAGGTCTACGGCAAGGGCGACAAGGCCCAATTCGACTTCCACCGAGTCTGAGCGACACACGAGGAACACCGCATGTCCGCCATCAACTACAGCGAAAAGATCCCGAACAACGTCAACCTGAGCGAGGACCGCACGCTGCAGCGCGCGCTCGAACAGTGGCAGCCGAACTTCATCCGCTGGTGGGACGACGTCGGCCCCGAAGGATCGACCGACTTCGAGGTCTACCTGCGCACCGCCGTCAGCGTCGATCCGCAGGGCTGGGCGCAGTTCGACTACGTGAAGATGCGCGACTACCGCTGGGGCATCTTCCTGAACCCGAGCGACCCCGAGCGAAAGATCCACTTCGGCGATCACCTCGGCGAGAAGGCCTGGACCGACGTGCCCGGCGAGCACCGCGCCAACCTGCGCCGCATCATCGTCACGCAAGGCGACACCGAACCGGCGTCGGTCGAGCAGCAGCGCCACCTGGGGCTCACCGCGCCGTCGATGTACGACCTGCGCAACCTGTTCCAGGTCAACGTCGAGGAAGGCCGCCACCTGTGGGCGATGGTCTACCTGCTGCAGCGCTACTTCGGCCGCGACGGCCGCGAGGAAGCGGCGGCGCTGCTCGAGCGCCGCTCCGGCGACGAGAACAACCCGCGCATCCTCGGCGCATTCAACGAGAAGACGCCCGACTGGCTGAGCTTCTTCATGTTCACCTACTTCACCGACCGCGACGGCAAGTTCCAGCTCGCCGCGCTGGCCGAGAGCGCGTTCGACCCGCTGTCGCGCACGACGAAGTTCATGCTGACCGAAGAGGCGCACCACATGTTCGTCGGCGAGAGCGGCGTAAGCCGCGTGATCGCCCGCACCGCGCAGATGATGAACGAGCTGAAGACCGACGACCCGCAGAAGTTGCGCGCCGCCGGCGTGATCGATCTCGCGACGATCCAGCGCTACCTGAACTTCCACTACAGCGTGACCATCGACCTGTTCGGCGCCGACCAGTCGAGCAACGCCGCGACCTTCTACAGCTCGGGGCTGAAGGGCCGCTACGAGGAAGGCAAGCGCAACGACGACCACCTGCTGAAGGGGCAGACCTACAAGGTGCTGGAAGTGCAGGGCGGCCAGCTCGTCGAAAAGGAAGTGCCGATGCTCAACGCGCTGAACGAGGTGCTGCGCGACGACTTCATCAAGGACTCGGTGGCCGGCGTGGAGCGCTGGAACAAGGTGCTCGAGAAGGCGGGCATTCCGACGCGTTTGAAGGTGCCGCACAAGGCTTTCCACCGCAACATCGGCGCGCTCGCCGGCATCAAGGTGTCGCCCGACGGCCGCGTCGTGACCGAGGCCGAGTGGGCGGCGAAGAAGTCTGAATGGCTGCCGACCCCCGAAGACCGCGCCTTCGTCGCGTCGCTGATGGGCCGCGTCGTCGAGCCCGGCCGGTTCGCGAACTGGATCGCGCCGCCGGTGATGGGCATCAACCGCCAGCCGGTCGACTTCCAATACGTGCGCTTCGGCTAACCCCCGACCACCATGTCATCCCGGCGAAGAAAGCCGGGATCCACTGCCCCAGCAAGCACGCCCCATGCACCCAGCCGCAGAAACCATCGTCATCAGGCAACACCTGATCGACCCGGAGATCTGCATTCGCTGCAACACCTGCGAAGCGACCTGCCCGGTCAACGCGATCACGCACGACGACCGCAACTACGTCGTGAACGCGGACGTCTGCAACGCCTGCATGGCCTGCATCTCACCGTGCCCCACCGGTTCGATCGACAACTGGCGCACGATGCCGAAGGCGCGCGCCTACGGCCTCGAGGAGCAGCTGGGCTGGGATGTGCTGCCGCCCGAGCTGACCCCCGAGCAGCTCGAAGCCGACGGTGTGCCGGTGGCGCTGGAGGCGGCGCCGCAACCCGTGCTCGCCGCGGTGCCCGACGAGACTGCCGGAGAGACGCCGTTCAACGCGGCGTCGTACGGCGCGACGCTGCCGCCGTGGTCGGCCGCCCATGCCTACGCGAACCTCTACGGGCCGAAGAACCCGACCACGGCCACCGTCGTCGGCAATTTCAACTGCACCGAAGCGGGGTTCGACAACGAGACCCACCACATCGTGCTCGACCTCGGCGCGATGCCGTTCCCGGTGCTCGAGGGCCAGTCGATCGGCATCGTGCCGCCGGGCGCCGACGCATCGGGCCGGCCGCACCATGCACGGCAGTACTCGATCGCGAGCCCGCGCAACGGCGAGCGCGCCGGCTACAACAACGTCTCGCTGACGGTGAAGCGCGTGACCGAGGACCACCAGGGCCGGCCGGTGCGCGGCGTCGCATCGAACTTCCTGTGCGGCCTGAAGGTGGGTGACACAGTGCAGGTGATCGGCCCGTTCGGCCAGTCGTTCCTGATGCCGAATCATCCGCGCTCGAACATCGTGATGATCTGCACCGGCACCGGCAGCGCGCCGATGCGCGCGATGACCGAGTGGCGGCGGCGCCTGCGCAAGACCGGCAAGTTCGAAGGCGGCAAGCTGATGCTGTTCTTCGGCGCGCGCACGCAGCAGGAGCTGCCGTACTTCGGCCCGCTGCAAAGCCTGCCGAAGGATTTCATCGACATCAACCTCGCGTTCTCGCGTGTGCCGGGCGCGCCGAAGCGCTACGTGCAGGACCTGATGCACGAGCGCGCGGCCGACCTCGTGCCGCTGCTGAAGGACCCGAACACCTGCTTCTACGTCTGCGGGCTGAAGAGCATGGAAGAGGGCGTCGTGCTGGCGCTGCACGATGTGGCGGCGCACGCCGGGCTCGACTGGGAGACGCTGGGCGCCGCGCTGAAGCGCGAGGGGCGGCTGCACCTGGAGACGTATTGAAGTGAGGCGTCCAACGCGGCGTATGCCCAAAATGCCGTCATACCGGCGAACGCCGGTATCCACTCGTGGAGGCTCGGCGACTTCTAACAGTGGATACCGGCGTTCGCCGGTATGACGGCATGTCGGGTAGCCGCGCCGCAGAGCAACTGACATGAACGGATTTCGCGGCTGGAGCGCAATCCGGGATTCGAGGGAGAGTTCATGAAATCGATAGAACAACGTCCCGTGCTGGTCATCGGCGCCGGCATCATGGGTGCCGGCATCGCCCAGGTGGCCGCACAAGCGGGTCACGACGTGATGCTGCACGACGCACGCGAGGGCGCCGCGGCCGCGGCGAAATCGCGGCTTGCAACCACGCTGGACGGACTTGCCGCGAAAGGCAAGCTCACGGCCGATGCCGCGGGGGCGACGCTCGCACGCATCCGCCCGCTGGCCTCGTTGGACCAGGCGGGCGACGCCACCCTCGTCGTCGAAGCCATCGTCGAGGACCTCGAAGCCAAGCGCGCGCTGTTGCGCGAACTGGAGGCGATCGTCGGCGAGGACTGCATCCTCGCGACGAACACCTCGTCGATCTCCGTCACCGCGCTGGCCAACGGCCTGCGGCGGCCGCAGCGACTCGTCGGCATGCATTTCTTCAACCCGGTGCCGCTGATGAAGCTGGTGGAGGTGGTCAGCGGACTGCACACCGATCCGGCCGTCGCGCAGGCCGTTTTCGAGCTCGGCGCGCAATGGGGAAAGACGCCGGTGCATGCCCGCTCGACGCCCGGTTTCATCGTCAACCGCATCGCCCGTCCTTTCTACGCCGAGACCTTGGCGCTGCTGGCCGAACGCGCCGCCGAACCGGCGGTGCTCGACGCCTGCCTGCGCGCCGCCGGTTTTCGCATGGGGCCGTGCGAGCTGATGGACCTGATCGGCCACGACACCAACTTCGCCGTCACGCAATCGGTCTACGACGCGAACTTCTTCGACAAACGCTACCTGCCGTCGCTGGTTCAGCGTGAGCTCGTGGACGGCGGTCTGCTGGGCCGCAAGAGCGGCCGCGGTTTCTACGACCACCGCGACGGCCCCGTGCGGCCGAGCCTGCCCGGCTTCGAGCCGATCGCGCCGCCTGCTGCGGGGCGGGTGGTGCTGCACGGCCGCAGCGCGGTCGGCGACCGGCTCGCCGATGCGCTGGCAGCCGTCGGCAGGGAGGTGCAGCGCGAGCCGCAAAGTGCATGGACCGGCGTCGAGGCCGATGCGCTGCAGCTGCGCCTGACGGATGGCCGGTGCGCGACGGCGCTGGGCGAGCGGGTCGCGGTCTTCGATCGCCTGCCGAACTCGCCCGACACCGGCGCACCGCTCGCCTTCGCCGTGTCGCAGCGTGCGCCGCAGGGCACCCAAGCGCAGGCGGCGTCGTGGCTGCGCGCCGCGGGTTTCAACCCGATGCCGTTGCGCGACGTGCCCGGGCTGCTCGTCGCCCGCACGATCGCGATGCTGATCAACGAGGCGAGCGATGCGGTGCATCAGGGCGTGTGCGATGCCCCCGGCGCCGACGCCGCGATGAAGCTCGGGGTCAACTACCCGGCCGGTCCCTTCGAGTGGCTCGCGCAGTGGGATGCCGCGGCGGTCGTGCAGTTGCTCGACGCGCTGGACGCCCACTACCGAGGGGAGCGGTATCGGGCGAGCCCCGCCTTGCGGCTGAGCGCCTTCGGGACGATGTGACGTGCCCGGCCGCAGCCAAGCGCTACGCCGGCAATCGCGTCAACAGCAGCTGCTCCATCAGTGCGCTGCGCTGCGTTTTCTGCGCGGCCGTGCCCTGGTTCGACAGCATCGACTCGGCCACTTCGTAGGCATACAGCAGGAAGCCGCGGTGGCGCGCTTCGGCGATGTCGAAGCCGAGTGCCGAGAAGCACTGCGCGATGTACGAGATGCGGCGTGCATCGACGTCGTCGACTGCCTGGCGGGCCGTCGCGTCCCGTCGCGCCCAGCCGCGGATCGCCAGCTCGATGCGCGCGGCCTGCTGCGCCGACCGGCCACGAAACGGCAGCGAGATCAGCTCCTTCAGCAACGCATGCGGATCGCTGGTCCGGTGCTCGAAGCGCTCGATCAGCTGCTCGGTGGCGGCGTTTCGCCAGGCGCCCAGAACGTGGGAGAGCAGGTCGTCGCGGTCCTTGAAATGCCAGTAGAAGCTGCCGCGGGTCACGCCGAGCCGCTTGGCCAGAACGTCCACGCGCACCGTGTCGATGCCGCTGTCAACGAGCACCGCCGTGGCCTCAGCGATCCAGTGGTGAGGCGTCAGCGTCGTGCGGGCCTCGTCGGCGGCGCGCGGGCGTGGCCTGCTCGAAGGGGCGACTTCAGTCCGTGGGGGCATGGGGCAAGGGGGCGGCGGCATTCGGCGATCCGTGAATTTCACCATACAGTGTTGAATGGAAAACAGTGAAAACACTGATACTCGCCAATTAAGTGAGCCGCTAGCATTCGTCCACCATACACATACACATCTGTATTGTTCATCCAGACCAACGTCACCGCACCACCCATGGCCATCGAGTTCTTCGACGATCCCCGCTTCCTCGCGCCGCCGCGCACGGTCACGTCGCGCGGGGCGGACGGCAGCCTCGTGCTGCGCTCGCCCGAGCCGCTGCAAGCGCATGAGCGCTGCATCGGCGATTGGCTGGAGCGCTGGGCAAAGGACACCCCGGATGTCGTGGCGCTGGCCGAACGCCACCCGGATGGATCCTGGCGCGAGCTGAGCTACGGCGCGCTGCGCCGGGTTGCCGGATCGGTGGCGCAAAGCCTGCTCGATCTGGGCTTGCCGCGCGACCGGCCCGTCGTCGTGCTCTCGGACAACGCGGTCGACCACGCGGTGCTGATGTTCGCGGCGATGCACGTCGGGCTCCCGGTCTGCACCGTGTCCAGCGCCTATTGCCGGCTCAGCAAGGACCACGCGAAGATCCGCGGCATCCTCGAAACGCTGAACCCATCGCTCGTTTACGCGAGCGATGCCGCGACGTACGGACCGGCCGTCGCCGCAGCGCGGCCCGACGCGGTGGTCGTGTTCAGCATCGGCGCGAAAGAACACCCGGGCGCGCTCGATTTCGACTCGTTGGCCCAGGCGGTCGAGACACCCGCGGTGGCGTGCGCCTTCGAGTCCATCCAGCCCGACGACCATGCGAAGTACCTGCTGACCTCCGGCTCCACCGGCCACCCCAAGGTCGTGATCAACACGCACCGCATGCTGTGCGCCAACCAGCAGATGATCGCGCAGACCTGGCGCTTCGTCGAAGACGAGAAACCGCTGGTGCTCGACTGGCTGCCGTGGAGCCACACCTTCGGCGGCAACCACAACCTGAACCTCGTGCTGCGCAACGGCGGCACGCTGTGGATCGACGAAGGCCGGCCCGCGCCGGGCCTGGTCGAGAAGTCGGTGCGCAACCTGCGCGACGTGAAACCCACGCTGTACTTCAACGTGCCGCGCGGCATGGACATGCTGCTGCCGTTCCTGGAGGCGGACCCGGCCTTCGCGAACGACTTCTTCTCCCGGCTGCGCATGGTGTTCTACGCCGGTGCCGCGCTGCCGCAGGCGACGTGGGAACGCATGGAGGCGGTGGCCCGGCGCGTGCGCGAGCAGCCGCTGTGGTTCACCACGTCGTGGGGTTCCACCGAAACCTCGCCGGCGGTGACGACCGCGCACTGGAAGCTCGATCGCGCCGGCGTGATCGGCCTGCCGATGCCCGGCATGGAACTGAAACTCGTGCCCAATGGCGAGAAGCTGGAGTTGCGCGTGCGCGGCGTCTCGGTGTTTCCGGGCTACCGCAACGCACCCGAACTCACCGCCCAGGCGTTCGACGACGAGGGCTTCTATCGCATCGGCGACGCCGGCTTCCTGCTCGACGACAAACATCCCGAACGCGGCGTCGTGTTCAACGGCCGCGTCGCCGAGGACTTCAAGCTCTCCACCGGAACCTGGGTCTCGGTCGGCACCTTGCGCGTGAAGCTCGTCTCGGCGCTTGCGCCGTATGCGCAAGACGTGGTCATCACCGGCCACGACCGCGACGAGGTTGGCGCACTGGTGTTCCCAAGCGCGCAAGGCCGCGAGGCGCCGCCCGACGTGATGGCGGCACACATTCGCGCGGCGCTGCGCGCGATGGCCGCCGAAGGCGCCGGCTCGTCGCAGTGCCCGAAGCGTGCTCTCGTGCTGGCCGAACCGCTGGACCCCGATGCCGGCGAGATCACCGACAAGGGCTACGTCAACCAGGCCGCGGTGCTGAAGCGCCGCCAGGCCGACGTCCTGGCGCTGCACGTCGCACCGCCCGATCCGCGCGTCATCCTCGGAAAGTGAATCCATGAACCTCGAATTCGAGCCCGTGCCGGGGCTCCTCGGCCAGTTGTCGATGCTGCGCGTCGAGACCCGGGGCGCCGTCGTCCACCTGCGGCTGAACCGGCCGGCAAAGCGCAACGCCGTCAACGACGAACTGATCGCGCAGATCCACACCGCGTTCATCAACCTGCCGCCTCAATCGCGCGTCGCCGTGGTCAGTGGCGAAGGCGAACATTTTTGCGCCGGGCTCGATCTGTCCGAGGTCAGCGATCGAACGGTGGCCGAAGGCATCGTGCATTCGCGTCTGTGGCATGCGGCGTTCGACCAACTGCAGTTCGGCCGCGTGCCGGTCATCGCTGTGCTGCACGGCGCCGTCGTCGGCGGCGGCCTCGAACTTGCGGCCTCGGCGCACTTGCGCGTGGCCGAGCGCAGCGCCTTCTACGGGCTGCCAGAAGGCCAGCGCGGCATCTTCGTCGGCGGCAGCGGTTCGGCACGCATCCCGCGGCTGATCGGCGTCTCGCGCATGACCGACATGATGCTGACCGGCCGCGTGTTCGATGCGGAGGAAGGCCATGCGGCGGGCATCTCCAACTACCTGGCGGCTCCCGGCGAGGGCCTGGCCCGCGCCTTCGAGCTCGCCGAGCGGATCGCGGCCAACGCGCCGCTGTCGAACTTCGCCGTCACGCAGGCGCTGCCGCGCATCGCCGACATGGCGCAGTCCGACGGCCTCTTCGTCGAAGCGCTGATGTCGGCCATCGCGCAGGGCGACGAGGCCGCGAAGGAGCGGGTGCGCGCCTTCCTCGACAAGCGGGCGCCGAAGGTGGGCAAGCCATGAAGAAGGGCGGCATGTTCCAGTCGTTCGACGACGTTGTCCTGCTCGACGGCGTACGCACGCCGATGGTCGATTACTGCGCCGCGTTCGCCGGCGTGTCGCCGACCGACATGGGCATCAAGGCGGCGCGCGAAATCTTCCGCCGCACCGGCGTGGATGCATCCGAGGTCGACTCGGTGCTGGCCGGCAACATGGCGCCCGGCGGTTTCGACCAGTTCTACCTGCCGCGCCACATCGGCCTGTACGCCGGCGTGCCGAGCGAGGTGCCGGCGATCATGGTGCAGCGCATCTGCGGCACCGGTTTCGAGCTCTTTCGCCAGGCCGGCGAACAGATCGCCAGCGGCGCCGTGCAGCTCGCGCTGGTGGTCGGCACCGAGTCGATGACGCGCAACCCGATCGCCGCGTTCGACCATCGCCAGGGTTTCAAGCTCGGCGCGGGGGTGGGCTTCAAGGACTTCATGTGGGAGGCGCTGACCGACCCGGCGCCGGCGATCTCGATGATCCACACGGCGGAGAACCTGGCCCGCCGCTACGGCATCACGCGCGAGGACGTGGACCGATTCGCCGCGGCATCCTTCGAACGCGCGGTCGCCGCACAGCAAGCGGGCTGGTTCGCCGGCGAAATCGTGCCGGTCGAGAATGAGACCTTCGAACTCGACGGCTACGAGCCGCGGGGCATTCGCCTCGCCGGCAAGGGCGAGATCGCCGACCGCGACACACACCCGCGGCCGTCGCCGGCCGGGGTACTGGCCAAGCTCAAGGCCGTCTACCCGGGCGGCGTACAGACCGGCGGCAACAGCGCCGCGCTGACCGATGCCGCCGCCGCGGCGCTGGTCGCATCCGGTGCGGTCGCCCGCGCCTGGGGGCGGCCGCCGCTGGCGAAGGTGCGGGCCGCCGCAGTCATCGGCGTGCCGCCCGAGATCATGGGCATCGGCCCGGCTCCTGCGATCCGCCTGCTGCTCGAGCGCAGCGGCTTGCGGCTCGCCGACATCGGCTGCTTCGAGATCAACGAAGCCCAAGGCGCGCAGGCGCTGGCCGTGCTGCGCGAGCTCGACCTCGATCCGGCGGTCGTGAATGTGCACGGGGGCGCCATCGCGCTCGGCCACCCGCTGGCCGCCACCGGCGTGCGTTTGACGATCACGGTGGCGCGCCAGCTGCGCGACGCCGGCGCGCGCTACGGCATCGCGTCGGCGTGCATCGGAGGCGGGCAGGGCATGGCGTTGCTGATCGAGAACCCCACGGCATCATGAGCAAGACAAACATCCACCGCGTCACCGTGCATTTCGGTGACTGCGATCCGGCCGGCATCGTGTTTTTTCCGAACTTCTCGCGCTGGATGGACCAGTCGTCGTTCGCCTTCTTTCGAGCCTGCGGCGTGCCGCCATGGCGCGAACTCCAGCTCACACGCGGCATCGTCGGCACGCCGCTGCTCGAAATCCATACCCGCTTTCTCAGGCCCGCCACCTACGGCGACACGATCGAGGTGCACACCACGATCGAGGAGTGGGCGGCCAAGACCTTCCGGCACCGGCACGTCGTGCGCCGCGGCGACGAGCTGCTGTGCGAAGGCACCGAAGTGCGTGCCTTCGTGATACGCGATCCGGCGAACCCGGAGCGCATCAAGGCGATCGCCATTCCCCCCGACATCCAGGCTCTTTGTTCCTGACAACCCCAAAGGAGACACCATGACTCACCGCCGCCAGTTCGTCCAAGCCGCCTTCGGCTCCGCCCTGCTCGCCGGCCTCGGCACGCGGTTCGCGAGCGCCCAGACCAACGGTCAGGTGAAGATCATCTATGGATTTCCGGCCGGCAGCTCCGGCGACATCGTGGCGCGCCGCATCGCCGAGCGCTTCGCCGGTTCGCCGTACACGACGAATGCGGCGATCGTCGAGAACAAGGCGGGCGCGGGCGGGCGCATCGCACTCGACGCGCTGAAGGGCGCCGCGCCCGACGGCGCCACGCTTGCGCTGTCGCCGTTCTCGGCGACGTCGATCTACCCGCACGTCTACAAGAAGTTGAGCTACGACCCGGTGAAGGACTTCGTGCCGGTCTCCATCGCCGCGGTGATGCACCACGGGCTGGCGGTCGGGCCGATGGTGCCGGCCGAGGTCAAGACGGTGAAGGATTTCGTCGCGTGGGCCGCGGCGAATCCGCAGCTTGCCAACTACGGTTCGCCGGCGGCCGGTTCGACGCCGCACTTCATCGGCGCGCTGCTGGGGCTGAACCACAAGGTCGACCTGAAACACATTCCGTACCGCGGCTCGGTGCCCGGTGTGACCGACCTGGTCGGCGGCCAGATCGCGGCGATGGTCACGCCGAGCGGCGACTTCCTCGCCAACCACCGCGCCGGCAAGCTGCGCATTCTGGCCACCTCCGGCGCCAAGCGATCGCCCTTCCTTCCCGACGTGCCGTCGTTCGCCGAGCAAGGCTTCCCCGAGTTCACCGTCGAAGAATGGTTCGGCTTTTATGCGCCGGCGGGCACGCCGCCGGCCATCGTGGCGCAGGCGAACGCGGCGATCAACACCGCACTGAAGGACAAGGCGTTGATCGACGGGCTCGGCGTGGTGGGCTTGATCGCGCAAGGCTCGACCCCGCAGGAAATGGCACGCAGCCAGCGCGCCGAGTTCGAGCGCTGGGGCCCCCTGGTCAAGCAGATCGGCTTCACCGGCGATTCCTGATCGAAGCCGGATGAAACCGGGGCCCTGGTGTGCAGCACGCCACGGTCCGTGTTACATCTGTACCCTGTCATTGGGGCATGCTTGGGCTATGGGCGTCACCAAAATCTTCAAGCACAACGACTACGAGCTGGTTTGCAGTGCGAAAGCGCTCGACAACGGGTGGTTCGCTCCGAACCTCGTGATTTCGAAGCAAGCCTGGCCCAGCCGGCCGCGGACCATCGCGACGCGATGCGAAGAGGGCATGACCGAAGAGGCGGCCATCCAGTCTGCCTACGAGCAGGGGATCGAATGGGTCGCCAATTACGGATAGCCGCTGGCCCCGACGCGCCGTAGCTACGCGGGTGGCGGCCCGGCCTGAGGCGCGTCAGGTCTTGGCCGACTTCTTCGACGCCTTCTTGGCGGCTTCGAGGTTCTCCGCCTTCTTCGCCAGCTTCTCGGCACGCGACGGCTTGTGGTCCTTGCCCGACTTTGCGGCCTTCGCCTCTTTCGGTTCCTTCGCGGCCTTGGGGGCCTTCGGCTGCTTGGGCGGCTTGGCCTCCTTGACCACCTTGGCGGCCTTCGGCTTGGGCGCCAGGGCCAGCGCCTGGCGCTGCGCCTTGGCCTCCTTCAGAAGCCGGCGTTCCTCCTGCAACGCCTGCTCCTCGTCGGACGGCGAATGGTCGGCGCCCTGCGATCGCACGCGGCTCGCCATCGCCAGATGAAGCCTCTGGCCGTTGTGCTGGATCTGCTTGTTGAGCGTGGCGGTACGAATCGGCATGATGGGCCCTCGCAGTTGGAAGAAGGCCCAATGTAGGGCAGAAACGGGAGACACATGCACCTGCTTCGGACATTGGCCCTGGCCGCCGGCACGTCGTTGGCGGCAAGCCTCGCGGCACAGGAAGCGCCGACGCTGCGCGACGTGGTTGTGGTCGGCAGCAACTGGGACGGCACGGCCGAGATCTTCGATCCGCACACCTTCGAGGTGCTCAAGCGCATCGACATCGTTCCCGACCGTGCGCAGCGGCTGGAAGAGATCGCCAACGCAGGCTGGATGCGGCGCCTGATGTTCCACGTGATCCGCTCGGTGATCGGGGAGGGGCACGACCAGCTGGTGGACGATTTGTTCCCGTCCACGGACGGGCGTTTTCTCTATGCGTCGCGGCCCAGCTTTGCGGACGTGGTGGCGATCGACGTACAGACCGGCGCCATCGCCTGGCGCACGCCGGTCGAGGGCGTGCGCGCCGACCACGCAGCGCTGTCGCCCGACGGCAAGATCCTGCTCGTCTCGGCATCGACCGCGCGCAAGGTGCATGCGATCGACACGGCCACCGGCGCCATCGTCGGCGGCTTCGAATCCGGGGATCAGCCGCACGAGAACAACTACTCGAAGGACGGCAAACGCATCCACCACGCGCGCATCGGCAAGGTGTACCTGCCGACCCCGGCGGGCTGGCTCGACGGGCTCAAGGGCGACCGCTGGTTCCAGGTGGTGGATGCGCGAACCTACGAGGTCCTCGAGCGTGTGGACATCGGCGAAAAGCTCGAGGCCTTCGGCCGGCCATGGGTGGACAAGGCGGTCCGGCCGATGGCGGTCGCGCCGGACGAGCGCCACGTGTACCTGCAGATCTCCTTCTTCCACGGATTCTTCGAGTACGACCTCGCGCAGCGCAAGATCACCCGCGTGGCCGACTTGCCGGTGCCGCCGGAGATCGCGAAGCGCTCCTACTGGCGCTATCAGCTCAACTCCGCACACCACGGCCTGGCGATCAATGCCGAAGGCACGAAGCTGTGCGTGGCGGCGACGATGTCGGGCTACGCGGCCATCGTCGACCGTGCGAGCTTCGAGCCGCGCATCGTCCGGCTGTCGGAGAAGCCGCTGGACGCCAAGCCGTACTGGGCGACCGAAAGTGCCGACGGCCGGCACTGCTACGTCTCGGTCAGCGAGCAGGACCGCGTCTCGGTGATCTCGTTCGAAGAGGCCCGGGAAGTGGCCAGCGTGCCCGTCGGCAACCACCCGCAGCGGGTGCGCACCGGCAAGTTGCTGCTGCCGTAAACCGAACACACATCGCAAAGCCCCCGTTGGCCTCTTGTGATCCGCCGCTGCGGCACGATGTACCGACACGCGCGTCCGGTTGTCATGGCGCGCCGACGGAGGTCGATGATGTGGAAACGTGCGGTGGTGTTGTGGAGCGTGGTTCGCGGCGACGCGCGGCGTTTGTGGTTCGCGCTGCGCCATCCGGCGTCGCCGGCGTGGCTGAAGGTCGGCACCGGGCTCATCGTGCTGTACCTGCTTTCGCCGATCGACCTGATCCCTGATGTGATCCCCTTCCTCGGCATCGTCGACGACCTGGTGATCGTGCCGCTGGCCATCCGCTGGCTGCTCGCGCGCCTCCCCGCCGACGTGCGCGGCGACGTGGATCGCCACGTCGGTAGATAGCGGCCACGAGCCCTAGTCGATCCGCCAGGCGTATTCGACGATCGCGACGGCGCCGATCGGGCGGCCGCGCGGATCGGCGCCGGGCGTGAAACTGCAGCCGCTGAGCGCTGCAATCGCCGCGCGGTCCATCTGCCGGTGGGCGGACGAGCGGCCTGAGGGCTCCAGCAACTCCGCGCGGGTCACACGCCCGCTGCTGTCGACGTTGAAGCGAATCCGGGTGACGCCGGTGGCCTCGGCACGCAGCGCGTCGCGCGGGTACGACGGCTTTTCGCAGCGCGCCACGTTCAGGCGGGCCGGCCGCGAGAGATCGGGCGGCGGCTTCGGCGGTGCCGCCGGCGGCGCGGGTGCGGGTGCGGGTGCGGCCACGACCGGCGGCGGCAGCGGCCGCATCGGCGCCGGTTCGGGCCGCGGCACCGGCTTGGCCGTGATCGTCGGCCTCGGCTTCGGCGGCGGGCGCACCCGAACTTCGGGCGGTGGAATGTAGGGCGGCGGCGGCGCCTCCATCATCGGCGGTGGCGTGACTTCGGGCGGTGGGGTCGGAGGCGGGGGCGGCCGGTCTTCCTGGACCACCCGCACCTCGACCGGCGCGATGACCCTGTCGACGACACGCTGCGCGAGACCGGTCACCAGCGCATAGACGATGACGATGTGCATCGCAAGCACGATGGCGAAGCCGACGGTGCGGCGTCCAGGGTCGTAGCTCGGCAGGTGACGGGTCATCGCGGGTCGAGTGCGGCCACACCGGCCCACATGTGGCGCGAACCGGCGTCGTTGCCCGGTTCGACAGCGCGGCTCCCGCTTGGTTCACGTTTTGTGACGGTCGGCCAAAGCTTTGTCGGGCTCGCGGCATGACGCTTGATCGATCATCCGCCGTGCGCCGTGCCTGCCGGCGTGCACCCCATTGACAAACGGTTCAGGCGGAAGGCGTCGTCATGATCACCATCGTCGGTATCTCAGGGAGCCTGCGAAAGGGCTCGTCATCGGTGCATCGCCGAGCGCCTTCGGGACGGTGATGAGCCAGAACGCCTGGCTGCCGGTGCTGCGCACGCTGCAGACGCGGCTCTGGTCCGAAGGGCGTCTGCAGGTGTCGCGCGCACCGAGTGTCTTCACCGATGAAGGCGAGCTGGCCGATGCGAAGACCGACGAAGCGCTGCGCAAGTTTCTCGCGGGATTCGTCGAATTCGCAGCCGCACGGGTAGGAGCCGGCTGACAGCGGATCGCGATGTGCGACGACAGCGCCGTGCGGGCGCGCCATCTAACCTCACATCACCGATCCGGCGCCGCATCGAGCGGTCGACGGCACATCCATGTACTCCGGCCTTGTCCGGAAAGGAGCAACCATGAATTTCATTATTTGGCTGATCGTCGGCGGTCTGGTGGGCTGGGTCGCGAGCATGCTGATGCGCACCGACGCCCAGCAGGGCATCTTCCTGAACATCATCGTCGGCATCGTCGGCGCGTTCCTCGGCGGCTTTCTGTTGGCGCCGATGTTCGGCACAGGCACCATCAACCAGAACGACTTCAGCATCGCCGGGCTGGCCGTCTCGCTGCTCGGCGCGGTCGTGCTGCTGGCCATCGTGAACCTCGTCCGGCGCGGCCGCATTCGCTGAGCGCTGCAAGCCATGCAGCTCGGCGAAAGATCTCACGAGCACGCCGCATCGGCGAAGGTCTACACGTACCGCGGCGAGTACGAGATCGGGGCGCACGAGATCACGTGGAAGGCCACCGTGAACCGCGGCACCGAGGTCGAGCGCGAACTCAGCGGCACTGTGCCGGTGAGTTCGCCCGGCGTGGCCGCGGTGGCCGAACAGGTGGTGAACGACGCCATCGTGAAGCGCATCGACTCGATCGAGACGAAATGAGCCGTTTGATGTGACCCGTCAGGCGGCGATCGACGGTGCCGCTCGCGCAGGCGTCGTCGAGAAACACCCGAGCCCCTGAAGCGTGGCCTCGACGGCATCGTCGAGCGCCGTGTGGGGCTCTCTTCCGAGTTCTGCCGTCAGCCGTGCGTTGTCGAGCCGCACCGGCTCGCGCCACAGATAGCGCATTTCCTGCATCTCGCGAAAGGTCGCCACGAACGGCGACGCGAGCGTCAGGAGCCACCACGGGAACGTGCCGATCCGCGGTTCGCTGCCGCTGCGCCGCGCGACGGCGCGGCGGATCGCTTCGACCATCTGCGTTCCGTCCGCATCCCAATGGCCGGCCATGTGGAACGTGGAGAACGGCGCGAGCGTGTCGCGGCGAGCCAGCAGCAGGGCGACGGTGCGAGCGACATCGGGGAGGAAGGCCCACTGGTGCCCCGTCCCGACTCGGCCCGGGTTGCTGATGTTGCGTACCGGCTTGCCGGGCCGGACGAGCCCCTGTGAAAACCAGTTGTTGCCCGCCTTCGGCCCGAAGAAGTCGCCGGCGCGCACGATCAGCACGCGGGCGCCGCGGTGGGTGGCGGCCTGCAGGCGCCGCTCCAGCTCCACGCGGATGGCGCCCTTGCGCGTCACCGGATGCTGGGGCGAGGGCTCGCTGAGCAGCGGAAAGGCGTCGGGGCCGTAGTTGTAGACGGTGCCCGGCAGCACGATGGTCGCGTTCTCGGCGCAGGCCGCGGCGATCGTGTTGTCGAGCATCGGCAGCACGAGTTCCGACCAGCGCCGATACCCTGGCGGATTCACCGCATGAACGATGACCGAGCAGCCCGCGGCCGCGCTGAGGACGTCTTGCCGGTTCAGCGCATCGCCGCGCAGCCAGCTGATGCCGTCGGGTTGTTCGCAGGCCGGGTTCGCGCCGCGCTTCAATGCCCGGACCCGCCAGCCGTCGTCCCGCAACTGCCGCGCCAGCTCGCCGCCGATACCGCCCGTCGCGCCGAGGACCAGAACCGTGCCCTTGTTTGCCATGACCGTCTCCAGGAGTTGTCGATGGCGCCATTCTGGGCGGCACGGGGTACGAATGGAATTGCCGAAAAGTGTGCAGCCGCTATACATTTTCGTATGGCATCAGACATCGGCTGGGAGCTCTATCGTTCGTTCCTGGGCGTCTTGAAGGAAGGCTCGCTCTCCGGCGCGGCGCGCGCGATGGGAATCGCGCAGCCAACGGTGGGGCGGCACGTGGCCGCGCTCGAGAAGGCCCTGGGACTTGCGCTGTTCACGCGCTCGCAGGCCGGTCTCGCGCCGACCGAAGGCGCGCTCGCGCTGCGCGGCCATGCCGAAGCGATGGCGAGCACGGCGGCGGCACTGGAGCGCACGGCGGCCAGCCAGGGCGAAGGCGTGCGCGGCATCGTGCGCGTGACGGCCAGCGAAGTGATCGGCGTCGAAGTGCTGCCGCCCATCGTCGCGCGGCTGCGCGAACAGCACCCGGCGCTGACGATCGAGCTGGTGCTGACGAACCGGCTGCAGGACCTGCTGCGCCGAGAGGCCGACATCGCGGTGCGCATGACACGGCCGCGCCAGGAACTGCTCGTTGCGCGGCGCATCGGGCACATCGAGGTCGGCCTGCACGCGCACAAGCACTATCTGGCGGCGCGCGGCACGCCGCGAAAGACCACCGATCTGGCCGGCCATGCGCTGATCGGGTTCGATGAGGAGACCGCCTTCATTCGCAGCGCCCGCCAGTCGCTGCGCAGCCTTCAGCGCGAGGCCTTCGGCGTGCGCACCGACAGTGACCTGGCCCAGCTCGCGCTGATCCGCTGCGGCGCCGGCATCGGCTTTTGCCAGGCGCCGCTGGCCAAGCGCGACCCGCAACTCGTGCGCGTGCTTCCGGCGCAGTTCGCCCTGCAGCTCGACACCTGGATCACGATGCACGAGGACCTGCGCCACAGCCCGCGGTGCCACGTGACCTTCGACGCGCTGGTGGCCGGGCTGCAGCGGCACCTCGGCGGCGGCGAGCCGGTCAGAACGGGTAGTGCCGCGGCGTCGTCTGCACGGTGATCCAGCGCAGCTCGGTGAACTCGTGCACGCCGGCCTTGCCGCCGAAGCGGCCGATGCCGCTGCCCTTGACGCCGCCGAAAGGCATCTGCGCTTCGTCGTGCACGGTCGGGCCGTTGACGTGGCAGATGCCCGACTCGATGCGCCGCGCAACGTTCATCGCGCGCGCCACGTCGCGCCCGAAGACGGCCGCCGACAGCCCATACTCGTTGTCGTTTGCGCAGGCGACGGCCGCTTCGACGCCGTCCACGCGCACGACGCATTTCACCGGACCGAACGTCTCCTCGTGGTAGATGCGCATCGCGGGGGTCACCCGGTCGAGGATGGTCGCCGGCATCAGCGTGTTGTCCGCTTTCCCGCCGCACACCAGCCGGGCGCCCTTGGACAGCGCGTCGTCGATCAGCGCGTTGCAGTGCTCGACCGTGCCCATGCCGATGACCGAGCCCAGCACCACCGGATCCGGCCCGCGGGGGTCCCCGAGCGGCAGGGCCTTGGCCTTCTTCGCGAAGCGGGCCACGAAGTCGTCGGCGATCCGGTTGTCGACGATCAGTCGTTCCGTGGACATGCAGATCTGGCCCGAGTTCGCGAAAGCGCCGAACGCGGCGGCGTTCACGGCATCGTCGAGGTCGGCGTCGTCGAGCACCACCAGCGGCGCCTTGCCGCCGAGCTCCAGAACCACCGGCTTCAGGTACTTGGCGCAGGTCAGCGCGATCAGCTTGCCCACGCGCGTGGAGCCGGTGAAGTTGACGCGCCGCACCGCCGGATGCGCCACCATCGCTTCCACCACGCGGGCGGCATCGGCGGGCGCGTTGGTGATGTAGTTCACCACGCCGGCCGGGAACCCGGCGTCCTGGAACGCCTCGACGATCAGCTGGTGCGTGCGCGGGCAGTTCTCGCTGCCCTTGAGCACGACGGTGTTGCCGCAGGCGAGCGGCGTCGCGATGGCGCGCACGCCGAGGATGATCGGCGCGTTCCACGGCGCGATCCCGACCACCACACCGGCCGGCTGGCGCATGCCCATCGCGAGCGAACCGGGCACGTCGGACGGGATGATCTCGCCGGCGATCTGCGTCGTCAGCGAGGCCGCCTCGCGGATCATGCCGGCGGCCAGGTGCACGTTGAAGCCGGCCCACATGCCGGTGGCGCCGGTCTCGGCGGGAACGGCTTCGACGAACTTCGGCGTCTTGGCCTCGAGCGCGTCGGCGGCCTTCAGCAGCAGCGCGCGCCGCTCGCTGGGGCCGACCTGGCTCCAGGTCTTGAAGGCGAGGGCGGCGGCCTCCACCGCGGCGACGGCATCCGCTTCGCTTGCGGCCGGCGCACGGGTGGCGACGCTGCCGTCCAGCGGGTTGCGGCGCTCGAAGGTGGCGCCCTTTTCGGCGGATACGGCGAGGCCGTTGATGAGCATGGACAGATCGGACATCGGGTTCTCCTTGGCGGACGTCGAGGGGGTGGGCTGGCCCAGGTAGGCATGGCGAATGACCGTGGAGCGGGCGAGCAGCGTGGCGGCGCCGCTCGCGACGAGGCGGCCGCGCTCGAGCACGTAGCCGCGGTCGGCCACGGCCAGCGCCTTGCGCACGTTCTGCTCCACCATCAGCACGGTGGTGCCGGTGTCGGCGATGCGGCGCGCGATCGCGAGCAGCTCGTCGACCATCTTCGGCGCGAGGCCGAGCGACGGTTCGTCGAGCAGCAGCAGGCGCGGCGCGCTCATCATCGCGCGCGCGACCGCCACCATCTGCTGCTCGCCGCCGCTCATCGTGCCGGCGAGTTGGCGGGCCCGTTCGGCGAGTTTCGGGAAGTCCTCGAACGCCTGCCGCAACCGGGCCCCACGCTGGGCCGCCGGCACCAGCCAGCCGCCCAGCTCGAGGTTCTCGGCAACGGTCATCTGCGGGAACAGCTGGCGTCCCTCGGGTACCAGCACGACGCCGCGGCGCACGATGTCGGAGGTCTTCGCGTCCGGCGCAATCTCCTCGTCGTCGAGCAGCAGCCGCCCGCTGCGCGGGATCAGGCCGGCGATCGCCTTCAGCAGCGTGGTCTTTCCGGCGCCGTTGGGACCCAGGATGACGGTCAGTCCGGGCGGCGCTTCGAGCGACAGCTCGCGCAGCACCATGAACGCGCCGTAGCCGGCGGACAGGCCGCTCAGCTTCAGGTGCGCGAGGCGCCGCCCCAGCGCGACCGCGATCTCGTTGTTCATTGGGTAACCTCCGCGCTACGCGCTTCGGTATTCGCCTTGGGAGCGGCCCGGCGGCTCATGTCTGCCCCTCGGCGGACGAGTACGTCCGCCGATCCCCGGGGGCCACGTGGGGCCCCTTCGTGGCCCTTGGGATGCGGGCCGGCTTGGGAGCGGCCCGGCGCTCGGCCCGCGAAAGACAGGTTGACATCGGTTGTCTCATGCGGCTTCCCGCATTTCGTCGCCGAGATAGGCTTCCACCACCTCGGCGTTGCGGACCACCTCGGCCGGCGTGCCGTCGGCGATCTTGCGGCCCTGGTGCAGCACGATCACCCGTTCCACGTGCCGCAGCAGCGTCGTCACGGCGTGTTCGATCCAGATGACCGACAGGTCGAGCTCGTCGCGCAGCCGGCGGATCAGCTGCGCGGTTGCCTCGACCTCGCTCTCGGTCAGGCCGGCGGCGACTTCGTCGAGCAGCAGCAGGCGGGGCCGCGTGGCGAGCGCCATGCCAATCTCCAGCAGACGCTGCTGCGACGGCGTGATCGCCCCGGCGGGCAATGAAGCCAGCGCGCCAAGGCCGATGAGACCGAGGATGCTGGTTTCGTCCTTCAGCAGCCGGGAGCCGTCACGGCCGCGGCCCGCAAACTGCAAGCCGAACGCGATGTTGGCCGCCACGCTCAGCTCGGCGAACACCCGCGGCGTCTGGAACGTGCGTGCGATGCCCAGGTGCGCGAAGCGGTGCGGGCCGGCGCCGGCCAGCCGCTTGCCAAGAGCGAACAGCTCGCCCGAGCTCGGCGCAAGCACGCCCGACAGCGCGTTGAAGAAGGTCGTCTTGCCGGCCCCGTTCGGTCCGATGATGCCCACCAGTTCGCCGGGCGCGAACGCGGCGCTCACGTTGTCGACCGCGGTCAGCCCGCCGAAGCGCACGCTGAGCTGGCGCGCCTCGAGCAGCGCATGGCCGTTCACCGCGCTTCCTTTCGCCGTGATGGTGCGGCCAGCTCGCGCCACCAGAGTCGCGCATCGTCGCGCCACAGTCGGAACGTCTGCCAACGCAGCGTGGCCAGCCCGCCCGGCAGGTACAGCACGCACAGGATCAGCAGCAGGCCGAGCGACATCATGTAGAGCTGCGGCGTCTGCAGGCGCAGCGTTTCGGCGAGCAGGCTGAACACCACCGCGGCGATCAGCGGGCCCCACAGCGTGGCCGCGCCGCCGATCAGTGCGATCAGCACCGTCTGGAATCCGATGAAGGGGTTGAACACCGTGCTCGGATCGATGTAGGTCCAGCGCACGCTCATCGCGGCGCCGACGGCCCCGGCAAAGGCCGCGGTGATCGCGAACCCGCCGATCTTCACGAGCCGCGTGTTCACGCCCAGCGTCTGCGCGCGCTGTTCGTCGGCGCCGATGCCGGCCATCGCCAGGCCGAAGCGGCTGCGCCGCACGGCGATGGCGGCGAGCACGGCGGCGACCGCGAGACCGAGCACGCTGAGGTAAACCGTGTCGCGGTCGGGCACGACCATCAGCACCCGGCCCACCGTGCCGGTCACCGACTTCTCCCAGTAGCTGATCGCGTGGCGGATCAGCTCGGTCATGCCGAAGGTCAACACCGCGAAATAGGTGCCGCGCAGGTGCAGCACCGCCGCCCCCATCACGACCGCCACGCCGGCGGCGATGGCTGCGCCGAGCGCGATGACGGCCAGCCACGGCAACTCGCCGAGCACCAGGGCGCCGGTGTAGGCGCCGATGCCGAAGAACGCCGAGGTCGCCAGCGACAGATAGCGTGTGCTGCCGCAGAACAGGCTCCAGCTCGACGCCAGCGTGGCGTACATCAGGCAGGTGAGCGCGAGCGAGACGGCGAACTCGCTGGCGTAGTGCGGCACGGCGAGCGCCCATCCGGCCAGCGCGAACAGAAGCAGCAGGTCTCGTGTCGGGTCTTTTGTCATTTGCGCGTGAACAAGCCGTTGGGGCGCCACAGCAGCACCGTGATGAAGATGCCGTACGACAGCAGCGATTTCAGCGACGGGTTCGTGAAGTGCATGCCGACCGCTTCGATGACGCCCAGCGCCAGCCCGCCGACCAGCGCGCCGGTCATGCTGCCGAAGCCGCCCAGCGTGATGACGATCAGCGCCGTCACCGTGTAGGGCTCGCCCATGGACGGCGAGATCGTGTAGGTCATCGACAGCAGGCAGCCCGCGACGCCGGACAGGCCGAGGCCCACGCCGAACATCGTCGGATGCAGGCGCTGCGTGTCGATGCCGACGAGCTGCGCGCCGGTGGGCGACTGCATCAGCGCGCGCACACCCTTGCCCAGCAACGTGCCGCGCAGCACCGCAATCAGCGCGGCGCTGAACGCGAGCGCAAGCACGAACAGCAGCAGCTTGTTGGCGGCGAACTGCGCGCCGCCGATGGCCACCGGCTCGGCGAGGTAGTCATAGCCGCGCAGGTCGGCGCCCCAGACGAGCTGCGCGAAGTTCTGCACCAGGAACATCAGGCCGAAGCTCACCATCAGGCCGCGCGCCTCGAAGATGTCGAGATTCGCCGAGGTGCGCGTGAGGCGGCGGAACGACAGGCGATGGATTGCGAGGCCGAGCGCCATCAGCAGCCCGAACGACACCGGCACCATCAGCAGCGGCGACACGCCGAAGCTGGCGTGTGCCGTCCAGGTGAGGAACGCACCGAGCATCAGGAACTCGCCGTGTGCGATGTTGAGGATGCGCATCAGCCCGTACTGCAGGTTCAGCCCCAACGCCACGAGCGCGTACACGCCCCCGGTGATGAGGCCGGAGGCGATCAGCTCGAGCCATGCGCCAAAGGTCATCGGCCCGGCGCCCTCATGCCCAGGCGGGCTTGGCCGCGATCAGCGGCGCCGTCGCATTCGGCTTCGGCCACACGACCTCGAACTCGCCTTGCTGCCACTGGCTCACCGTGCCGGGCGTTCCGACGTTTTCGCTGCCGTCGAAGCGGATCGTGCCGACGACCGTCTGGTGTTCGTTGCCGGCGACGTAGTCGCGCAGCGCCTTGCGGTCCAGGCCGACCTTGCCGACGCCGGCGGTCAGGATCTCCAGCGCCGCCCAGGTGGCGCCGCTGGCCCAGCGGTCGGGTTCCTTCTGCGCGCCGAACTTCTTCACGTGGGCGTCGAAGTAGGCCTTGGCGGCCGGGCTGGTCTTTGCGTTCCAGGAGCCCATGCCGAGCACGCCCTCGGCGCCGGGGCCCATCACGTTGCGGTACAGCTGGAACGCGGTGCCCACGCTCGCATAGAAGAACTTCGGGTTGAAGCCGATCTCCTTGCTCTGCTTGCTCGCGAGGATGGTGTCCGGCGGGTAGGTCAGGCCGATGAAGGCGTCCGGCGCCTTGTCCTTCATCGAACGCAGCACCGGCGACAGGTCCTTCACGCCCAGCGGGTAGCTCTTTTCCTCGACGATGCGCAGGCCGGTGCGCTGCGCCGCGGCCTTCAGCGCCGCGTGGTTCTCCAGGCCGAACAGGTCGTCGACGTAGATCACCGCCGCGGTGGTCGCGCCGTTGGCTTTGAGCATGTCGGCCAGCGCGTCCATCATCCGCTTGGGCTGCTGCAGCAGCAGGAAGAAGTAGGGCAACTTCATCTCGATCAGCTTGCGGCTCAGCGCCGTCGGCGCGAGCATCGGGTAGCCGAAGCGGGTGGCCAGCGGCGCCACCGCGAAGTTCGCGTTGCTGCCCCAGGGCGGCAGGATCAGGTCCACCGTGTCGCTGCCCATCAGCTTTTCGTAGGTGCGTACGCAGGTCTCGATGTCGCTGCGGTCGTCCGAACTGACAAGTTCGATCAGCCGCCGTGTGCCTTGCACGTCGAGGCCGCCCGCGGCGTTCTGCTGCTCGGCCCACAGCAGGTAGTTCGGCTCCTGGCTCACCTGCGCGCCGCCGGCCCAGGGGCCGGTGCGGGCGATCGCGTAGCCCACGCGAACCGGTGCGGCCTGCGCGCGGAGGATGGCCGGAAAGGCCAGCGCCACCGGCGCAGCCGCGGCGAGCTGGACGACGGTGCGGCGCTTGAGGCCGGCGGGGGAAGTGCGGCGAGCGGTCATCTGCTGTCTCCTGTGGGTCGCAAGGAATGCCGGCTCGAAGCGCCGGTCGGATGCACGCATTCTGGGCAGCGCAGCGGGTCGCCGCTTGACTCGGCATGCAGTGCCGCTTGCCGATTCGTGCACGCCGCATGCGGACTTTCCCAGGGCCCCCCATCCTCCTGTTGAGCCGCGCAGGCGCACGCGCTACGCTCGTGCTGCGCCGGCGCCGTGTCGGCTGAAAGCGAGTCCGGCCATGGGCATCTCCGCCAGCGTGATGAATACCGACCAAGTGCCCGTGCCCGAGCGTGCGGGGTTCTGGTCCGACTGCATCAACCGGCTGTTTTGCGGGCTGAAGTCCGACCTCTACGGCGACACCGATTTCGAGGGTGGCATGTCCACCCTGCGGGCCGGCGATCTCGTGCTGACTCGGCTGGAAGCGAACCGGCACCGGGTCATGCGCTCGGCATCGCTCGCGCGTTCAACGGAGACGGCCTACCTCAAGATCGTGGCGCCGTACGTCGGTTGCGCCGGCGTGGAGCAGAAGGGCCGCGAAACCTGGGTGACCCCGGACCAGTGGAGCATCTACGACACGACCGACAGTTACGCGGTCGCAAACCCGGTGCGCGTGGAGCATCTGATCGTGATGCTGCCCAAGGAGCGCCTCGTCGAGCGCGGCCTGTCGCTCGACCCGCTGATGGCACGGCGCCTCGGCGGCAGCGGCGGCGTGGCGCGGCTCGCGCTGGAGACGATGCGCTCGGCCTACCGCGAGCTGCCCGGCATGTCGGAGACGGCGGCGCGCGGCGTGGGCGACGCGATCACGCAATTCGTGCACCTGTCGATGCTCGACCTCGCCGGCATCGGCACCGCGACGACCCAGCGCGAGGCGCTGCGCGAGCGCATCAAGCAGCATGTGACGGCGCATCTGGGCGATCCGGCGCTGTCCGTCGACGCGATCGCGCTGGCGCTGAACTGCAGCCGGCGCCACCTCTACAACGCCTTCAGCGAGGAGCCCGACGGCGTGGCCGGCTATATCCTGCGCCGTCGCCTCGAAGCGTGCCGAAAGACCTTCGACGATCACGCGAACGATCAGCGCTCGATCACCGACATCGCATTCAGCTTCGGGTTCTCGAACATGGCGCACTTCAGCCGGGTGTTCCGTGCGCACCTCGGTCTGCCGCCGAGCGACTACCGGCGAACGGCAGGCTGAGACTGCCCATGGCAAAAATGCGCTTCATGGACCTCAGCAAGTACACGGTCTACGACTTGTATGCCATCGGCCAGCGCATCAGCGTGGGCTACAAGGCGGAGGACGCGATCGAGCGCTACCTCGAACTGCATCCGGCCGCCGACCGCACCGCGGTCGAGCGGGAGCTGCGCGAGCAAGTTCAGCGGCAGATGTGGTAACCAGCCTCAGGCCTCGTGCTCAGTCGGACAGCAGATCGATCCACGGCAGGACGATGGGCGGCGTGAAGATGCCATTGCCATCGGCGTCGAGCTCCAACTGCACCTGCGTATTGCTGAGCACCGTGACCAGCAGCCGCGACGCGCCCGCGCCGTCGATCCGCATCAGTCCCGAGTTCGGAAAGGCATCGCCGTTGAGCTGCGCCAGCGGCTGCAGCGTGGCCACGGTGATGAGGCCGCCGAGCGCGCTCGTGCTGAGCGATCCGTCGAGGCTGAACAGCGATGCGGTCGAGGTCTCGATCAGGTCGATCCGAAGTCCGGGCCGGTAGACCACCGAGTCCTCGTAGACGGATGTGGTGATCGAGGCGGTCAGACCCGCCGCTCCGACCGACAGCTCCATGTGGATCTGCGACGTCTCCTGGTAGCCGATGCTCACCGATCCGCTGATGCGCGTCACGGAATGGCCCAGCGTCATCGTGACGGATTGGAAGGCGAGCGTGCCGCTGAACTGCGTTTCCGACGTGACGCTCGAGAACGTGAAGACGATGGTTCCATGGATGCGCTCGTCGGCCAGTTCGCTGCACTGCGCGAAAGCCAGCGTCATCGTGTCGCCGCTGGAGATGTCTTCGTCATCGTCGCGGTCATCGACCGTGAGCGTGAAGCTGCCGCCCTCACCGCAGGCGTCGGTGACCGGCGGCAAGATGTCGAGAGGACGCGACCTCGCGCTCAGCACGGTCCGGCGCTGTTGCGGAACGATGAGTGCGAGAGCGCGCTGCGCGGCGCCCAGGACGGCGCCGCGCGCGGTCACGCCCGCCGTCGCGCCTGCCGACAGCGCCGTCGTGCGGTCGTCGCTCGCCAGCACCTGCGCGCCGGCGAGCGCCGTGCTGCCGTCCATGGCGGCGCGTGCCACCAGGGCCTGGTTGTCGACGGTGATGGCCAAAGGCGCCGCAGCGGGCGGAGGCGCGGTTGACTCGCTGCCGCCCCCACCGCAGGCGCCGAGCATCGCGACCGCGGCAAAGGCCGCGGAAAGGAGTCGAGTCGATTTCATCAGGTCTCCCCCAGGAACGAGCCGGTAGTGGCACGAGACGCACAATGTAGCGTGCCGCCCGGCTTGGCAGTGCGCGAGCCACGTCGTGACCGCGCCAGTTCGTGAAATGCATGGCGGGAGACCCGTTGCCGGGGCGCCTAGAAGAACCCGAGCGCCTTCGGCGAATAGCTCACCAGCAGATTCTTCGTCTGCTGGTAGTGGTCGAGCATCATCTTGTGCGTCTCGCGTCCGATGCCCGACTCCTTGTAGCCGCCGAAGGTGGCATGCGCCGGATAGGCGTGGTAGCAGTTCGTCCACACGCGGCCCGCCTTGATCGCGCGGCCCATGCGGTAGGCGCGGCTGCCGTCGCGCGTCCACACGCCGGCGCCCAGGCCATAGGGCGTGTCGTTGGCGATCTCCAGCGCTTCCTCCTCGGTCTTGAACGTTGCCACGGCAAGCACCGGGCCGAAGATCTCCTCGCGGAAGATCCGCATCTTGTTGTGCCCCTTGAACAGCGTCGGCTCGATGTAGTAGCCGCCGGCGAGGTCGCCGCCCAATGCAGCGCGCCGACCGCCGGTGAGGCACTCGGCGCCTTCGGCGCGGCCCACTTCCATGTACGACAGAATCTTGTCCATCTGCATCGCGGAGGCCTGCGCACCCATCATGGTGTTCGTGTCCAGCGGGCTGCCCTGCTTGATCGCCTTCACGCGCGCGAGCGCGCGCTCCATGAACTTGTCGTAGACCGACTCCTGGATCAGCGCCCTCGACGGGCAGGTGCAGACCTCGCCCTGATTGAAGGCGAACAGCACCAGGCCCTCGATCGCCTTGTCGAACAAGTCGTCGTCGGCCGCGGCAATGTCGTCGAAGAAGATGTTGGGCGACTTGCCGCCCAGCTCCAGCGTGGCCGGGATCAGGTTGGTCGCGGCGGCCTGGGCGATCACGCGTCCGGTGGCGGTCGATCCGGTGAACGCGACCTTGGCAATGCGCTTGCTGCTGGCGAGCGGCATGCCGGCCTCGCGGCCGTAGCCGTTGACGATGTTGAGCACGCCCGGCGGCAGCAGGTCGGCGATCAGCTCGGCCATCACGAGGATGCCGATCGGCGTCGACTCGGCCGGCTTGAGCACCACGCAGTTGCCCGCGCCGATGGCCGGGGCCAGCTTCCACGCCGCCATCAGGATCGGGAAGTTCCAGGGAATGATCTGGCCCACGACACCCAGCGGCTCGTGGAAGTGGTAGGCGATGGTGTTTTCGTCGATCTCGCTGAGCGCGCCTTCCTGCGCCCGCAGGCAGCCGGCGAAGTAGTGGAAGTGGTCGATCGTCAACGGAATGTCGGCGTTCAGCGTCTCGCGAATCGGCTTGCCGTTGTCCACCGTCTCCACGTAGGCGAGCAATTCCAGGTTCTGCTCCAGCCGGTCGGCGATTCGCAGCAGCACGTTGGCACGTTCGGCCGGCGGCGTGCGGCCCCACTTGTCGGCGGCCGCGTGCGCGGCGTCGAGCGCGAGTTCGATGTCCTCCGGGCCGGACCGGGCGGCGCGGGTGAAGGGCTGGCCGGTGATCGGGGTGATCACGTCGAAGTACTGGCCCTTCAGCGGCGGCACGAACTTGCCGTTGATGAAGTTGTCGTAGGCGGGCTTGAACTCGATCTTGGCGCCCGGGGTGTTGGGGTTGGCATAAAGCATGGCGTGTCTCCGTGGGTAGGGGGGTGGTTGCCGCGCAGACTGGACGACGCGCGGCTCCGGGCGGCCCGCTTCGCACGTCGCGTGCCAGGCCGGTTTCGACACGTTCGGGCTGATCTGGCGCAAGAACCGGGTCAGGCGAGGGGGGCAGACTGCGCCATAGTGATTCGCGCGGCGCGCACGTGTCACGAAACGGGACAGGTGCGCGCCACATGCGGCTCAACCGCTTGCTTTCGGGCGAGAAGGCGATACGCTGGCCAGGTCGAACAGAGCCGATCCACGGCCAGCCATGGAGACAGACATGCCCGACCACGCCCACGTGATGCGGACCCCGGCCTCGCGCCTGCGCGAAGCGCGGCGCCAGCTGCTCGGCGACGGCGACGTGCACGAAGGCGTGCTCGAGCCGGCGCTGCTGCGCAGCTGGCGGCGCAGCAGCGAGTTCGGCCTCGCGCCCGTCGGCCGCGCATCCGGGGCGCCCCATGCCTCCGCGGCACAGCTGGCCCGCGCGATGGACCACCAGCGCGAACTGGTGTCCCACGCCCGGCCGGTCATGGAGTTCCTGTGCGAGCAAACGCGCGACAACGACAGCATGGTGATCCTGGCCGATGCGCAAGGCATGCTGCTGCAGGCGCTGGGCGACACCGGTTTCGTCGACCGCGCCGAGCGCGTGGCGCTGCGCCCGGGCGCCATCTGGCACGAGCAGTGGCGCGGCACCAATGCGATCGGCACCGCGCTGGCCGACGCGGCACCGGCCGTCGTGCATGCCGGCGAGCACTACCTCGAGCGCAACGGCTTCCTCACCTGCACGGCCGCGCCGATCGCCGATCCGAGCGGACGCATTCTCGGCGTGCTCGACGTGTCGGGCGACCACCGCGGCTACCACCGCCACACGCTGGCGCTGGTGCGCGGTGCCGCCCGCATGATCGAGAACCGGCTCTTCGACACGCGGCATGCGGGAAGCCTTCGCCTTCGCCTGCACGCCCAGCCCGAGGGCATCGCGACGGTGACCGAGGCGCTGCTCGCGCTGTCGGAAGATGGCTGGGTGGTCGGCGCCAATGGGGTGGCGCTGTCGATGTTCGGACTGCAGCGCATCGGCGCGCAGACGATCGAACACCTGCTTCAGCTCGACATGCCGACGCTGTGCGCCTGGAGCCAGCGCCCCGGCTCCGCGCCGAGGCCGGTGCGCCGGCACGACGGCAGCGTGCTGTGGGCGCGCATCGAGTGCGGCCGGGCGCTGGTCGCCACACACACCGCCGGCGTGATGCCGTTGGCTGCGCCCCAGGCTGTCTGCGACGCACTGGCCGAACTCGACACGGGCGATGCCGCAATGCAAGCGGTGATCGCGCGTGCACGCCGCGTGCTCGACAAGCCGATCCCGCTGCTGCTGCACGGTGAGTCGGGGACCGGCAAGGAACTGCTGGCCAGGGCGGTCCACACGGCGAGCGCGCGGCGCGACGGCCCCTTCGTGGCGGTCAACGGCGCGGCGCTGCCGGAGTCGTTGATCGAGGCCGAGCTGTTCGGCTACCGCGCCGGCGCCTTCACCGGTGCCCACCGCGACGGCGCGCCGGGACGCATCCGCGAGGCGCACGGCGGCACGCTGTTCCTCGACGAGATCGGCGACATGCCGCTGGCGATGCAGGGGCGCCTGCTGCGCGTGCTCCAGGAGCGCCAGGTGCTGCCGCTGGGCGGCGGCAAGCCGGTCGCGGTGGACTTCCAGCTCATCTGCGCGACGCACAGGCAGCTGCGTGCGGAGATGGAGGCCGGGCGCTTTCGAGCCGATCTGTACTACCGCCTGAACGGCCTGCTGCTGCAGTTGCCGCCGCTGCGCGAGCGGCACGACCAGCCGCAGCTGATCGCGCGCATGCTGCGCGAACTGCTGCCCGATCGCGACGTGCGGCTGGCGCCGGACCTGGCGACCGCGCTCGCCCGGCATCGGTGGCCGGGCAATCTGCGCCAACTGCACAACGCATTGCGCACCGCCTGCGCGCTGCTCGACGACGCCGACATGCAGATCGACTGGGCGCACCTGCCCGACGACCTCGTCGACGATCTGCGCGGCATGGCGACAGCACGCGAAGCGATCGACGACGACGCCGACCTGCGCGAGCGCGCCGAACGGGCGATCAGAGAGACCGTGGAGTCGTCCGACGGCAACCTGTCGCTTGCCGCGCGCCGGCTGGGCATCAGCCGCAACACGCTCTATCGAAAGCTGAAGGCACTCGGCCTGCAATAGCGGCGCATCGCCGTTTCGGCCGTCCAAGTTTGTCGCAGATCAAGCGAGTTGCCGCGCGCACGTAATTTCCACAATCCCAACGACGCGAGGCAGGACTACATTCGTACAAACACATTTCACCCACGAAAGGAGACTTCCATGTCACTGCGCTTGCTCGTCGTCGCGGCCGCTTTTGCCGTCGCACACACCGTCGCCGCTGCGGCTCCGATCGTCATCAAGTACAGCCACGTCGTCGCCGACGCCACGCCCAAGGGCCAGGCCGCGCTGAAGTTCAAGGAGCTCGCGGAGAAGAAGCTGGCCGGCAAGGTCGAAGTCCAGGTCTTCCCGAACAGCCAGCTCTTCGGCGACGGCAAGGAAATGGAGGCGCTGCTTCTCGGCGACGTTCAAATCATCGCCCCGTCGCTTGCGAAGTTCGCCAAGTACACGCCGAAGCTGCAGGTGTTCGACTTGCCGTTCCTGTTCGACGACATCGCCGCCGTCGACCGCTTCCAGGGCGGGCCCAAGGGCCAAGAGCTCCTGGACTCGATGACCGGCAAGGGCATCAAGGGACTGGGCTACCTGCACAACGGCATGAAGCAGCTGTCGGCCAACAAGCCGCTGCGCACGCCGGCAGACGCGAAGGGCCTGAAGTTCCGCATCCAGAGCTCCGACGTTCTCGAAGCGCAGTTCAAGGCCGTCGGCGCCAACCCGCAGAAGCTTGCGTTCGCCGAGGTGTATCAAGCGCTGCAGACCGGCGTGGTCGACGGCACCGAGAACCCGTGGTCCAACACGTACACGAAGAAGTTCCACGAGGTCCAGAAGTACATCGTGGAGTCCGATCACGGCGTGATCGAATACATGGTGATCGCCAACGCCGCGTGGTGGGACAAGCTGCCGGCGGACATCCGCCAGGGCTTGAAGGAAGCGATGGTCGAATCGATCAAGTACGGCAACAAGGTGGCGTTCGACGAGGCTGCCACGTACCGCCAGAAGGTCATCGATGAAAAGAAGGCGCAGGTGCTGCCGTTGAGCAAGGGCGAGCTGGAACAGTGGCGTGCCGCGATGAAGCCGGTGTGGCAAGAGTTCGAGAGCGACATCGGCAAGGACGTGATCGACGCCGCGCTGCAGGCGAACAAACTCTGAGCCGACGCTGCGTTGCATCTATGAAACTGTGCAGCGCAGTCGGCTCGCTCAGAGGCCACCCGGCGCTCCAGAGGCAAAGGCCTCACAGCCTCTGAGCGGCCCTCATCATCGGCCGGTTTTCGCCGGTGTCGGCAGGGCCCCGGATTCGGGGCCCTGTCTTGTTTGTGCAGGGGACACACCATGAAGATACTCGACCACCTGGAGGAACTGATCGTGACGGTCATGCTGTCGCTGATGACGCTGCTGACCTTCATGCAGGTCGTCATGCGCTACGCATTCAACGCCGGCTACACCTGGGCGCTGGAGCTCACCACCGTGTTCTTCGCCGTGATGATCTTCGTCGGCATCTCCTACGGTGTGCGGGTCGGCGCGCACATCGGCGTGGATGCGCTCGTGAAGAAGATGCCGCCCGGCCTGCGGCGCGGCACGTCGATCGTCGTCGTGGTGCTGTGCCTCGTGTACGCGGGGCTCGTGATCTACGGCTCGTGGATCTACGTGAGCAAGATGAAGATGGTCGGCGTGGAGCTCGAGGACCTGCCGATTCCGATCTGGGTCGTGCGGGCGATTCTTCCCTTCGGCTTCGCGCTGCTCGCATTGCGTTTCGCCCAGGTGCTGTGGGCCTTGATCACCGGACGGTCCGACAGCCTGCATCTAGGCGACGAAGTCGCCGAAGCGCTCAAGCTCAAGAGCGAGGAGTCGGCATCGTGAACACCCTCGTCCTGTTCGTCACGCTGTTCCTGTTCATGGCGATGGGGATGCCGGTGGCCATTTCGCTGGGCCTGTCGAGCCTGTTGACCATCCTTTTCTTCGGCCAGGATTCGCTGGCCAGCCTGTCGATCAAGCTGTACGAGACCAGCGAGCACTACACGCTGCTGTCCATCCCGTTCTTCATCCTGGCCGGCGCGATGATGAGCACCGGCGGTGTGGCCAAGCGGATGGTGCGATTTGCGATCGCTGCCGTGGGCCACCTTCGCGGCGGTCTCGCGATCGCAAGTGTGCTGGCGTGCACCCTGTTCGCCGCCGTGTCCGGCTCGAGTCCGGCCACCGTGGTGGCCATCGGCTCCATCGTCATCGCCGGCATGGTGCGCAGCGGCTACACCAAGGAGTTTGCCGCCGGCGTGATCTGCAATGCCGGCACGCTGGGCATCCTGATCCCGCCGTCGATCGTGATGGTGGTGTATGCGGCTGTGACCGAGCTGTCGGTCGGGCGCATGTTCATGGCCGGCATCATCCCGGGGCTGCTGCTCGCGTCCATGCTGGCGCTGGCCGTCTGGTGGCGCGCCGGCAAGCTCACGCTCGCGCGCAGCGAGCGGGCCAGCGTGCGCGAAGTCGCCGTGGCGTTCAAGGACTCCATCTGGGGGCTGGCGCTGCTGGCCATCATCATGGGCGGCATTTACGGCGGCATCTTTACCCCCACCGAAGCCGCGGCCGTCTCGGCGGTGTATGCGACCTTCGTCGCCGTCGTGATCTACCGGGACATCGGCATCCGAAAGCTTCCCGAGGTCGTGCGCGATGCCGGCAAGACGACGGTGATGCTGATGTTCATCATCGCCAACGCGCTGCTGTTCGCCCACGTGCTGACCACCGAGCGCATTCCGCAGACGATCGCGGAGCACATCGTGGCCGCCGGCATGGCGCCATGGATGTTCCTGCTGGTCGTGAACGTCATCCTGCTGGTTGCCGGCAACTTCATGGAGCCGACGGGAATCATCCTGATCCTCGCGCCGATCTTCTTCCCGATCGCCACGCAGCTCGGCATCGACCCGATCCACCTCGGCATCATCATGGTGGTGAACATGGAGATCGGGATGATCACGCCGCCGGTCGGCCTGAACCTGTTCGTCACCAGCGGCATCACCGGCATGAACCTCGTGCAGGTCACACGGGCAGCGCTGCCATGGCTCATGGTGCTGCTGGTGTTCCTGCTGCTCGTGACCTACGTCCCGCAGATCAGCCTGTTCCTGCCGAATCTGCTGCTCGGCTGACCGCGCTTCGCCTGACGGATTGCACATCCGTCAGGTGCGCGGGCCGGGGCATCTCGGGGACGGCTGAACGCGCGGCCGGGCCGTGACTTTGTATGCACTTCGGTCGCCTGCGGTGCGGGCCGTGTGTCGCACGCGCTTCATCCGAGCGAACGGGCGTCGATATCATGGGCATTGCTCCTCTTCGGGTGATCGCCGGAGAAGGCCCCGTCATGCGCTGCGCGCGTGGCTCACCATCGCCGTGATGGCAGGAAGTGTTGTCGATCCAGTCATGGCCACGAACGCCTATCCGTTGCTGTGGATCATCCTGGCTCTGGCCCTCGGGGTTGTCGCCGTGGCGTGGGCCGAGCGGCGCCGCCAGGCGCTCGAGCGGCGTGCGCTCGAGACAGCGCTCGGACACCTGGCCGAATTCAGGCTGCCGCTGCCCGATCCGGTGAAGGAGACGATGCCTCCGGTTCTGCACCGGCTGGTGCGCGGCTACGACGACGTGTTCACCGAGATGCTGCGCCGCGAGCGCGCCCTGGCCGAAAGGCTGGAGCGCTTTGCGTTCATGGAGATGCACACCGAAGACATGCTGATGCAGGCCGACGAAAAGGGCGTCGTCAAGTACATCTCGCCGGCGGCGCACACCCAGCTCGGCTACGTACCGGAAGAACTGCGCGGCACGCGCATTCTTGATTTGCTGCACCCGGATGACCTCGCGCATTGGGTCGAGTCGCTGAAGCGTTCGGCGCGTGAGCGCAAGGGCGCACTGCTGGAGGGCCGCTGGCGTAGCAAGGACGGTCGCTACGTCGCGCTGGAGCTGTCGCTGCGCCACGCCTACGGCCTGAACGGCAAGGTGGCCGGGACGATCAGCATGGCGCGCAACGTGGAAGCACGCAACGCGCTTCGCGACCGGCTGACCCGGGCCGCCCAGACCGACCAACTGACCGGCCTGCCGAACCGAGCGGCGCTGGCCGACTCGCTGCGCGAGTTCCGTGCCGCGAGCGAGGAGCAGCCGTTCGTGCTGTTCCTGTTCGATCTCGACCGCTTCAAGCAGGTCAACGATTCGCTCGGCCATGCGGCGGGCGACGAGTACCTGATCGAAACGGCGAATCGCGTGCGCTCGATCCTGCGTCCCGGGGACACCTTGGCGCGCATGGGCGGCGATGAGTTCGTTGCGCTGTTCAAGGGCATCGACAGCCACGGCGGAGCGCGCTCGATCGCGGCGCGCATCATCGACGCGGTGAGCCAACCCTATTCATGCCACGGCGCGCTGCTGCATCCCAAGACCTCGATCGGCATCGTGCTGTGCGACGACCCCGAGCTCGCGTCAGACGAGCTGATCTCGCGTGCCGACCGCGCGATGTATGCCGCCAAGCGCCAGGGCGGCAACCTGGCGATCGTCTACAACGAGGGCCACACCGATTCGCTTCGCAAGGACTTCAGCGTCGAGCAGGCGCTGTCACGGGCACTGGAGCACAGCCGGTTGGTCGTGCACTTCCAGCCGGTGGTCGATGCGAAGACGAAGCGGCCCGTGCTCTCCGAGGTGCTGGTGCGGATGCTCGGCGACGACGGCGCGCTGCTCGGGCCGGGTCACTTCATCGACGTTGCCGAGAAGACCGGGCAGATCATGCAGGTGGGGCAGTGGGTGCTCGAGCAGGCCTGCTGGCAGGCGCGCCGGCTCGAGGAAGGCGGCCGGCCCACGCCGATCAGCGTCAACGTATCACCGCGCCAGCTGCTGCACGTGAACTTCGCGCGAAGCGTCGAGACCGTGCTGGAGCAGACCGGCGTGTCGCCGTCGTCCATCGTGCTCGAGGTGACCGAGTCGGCGGTGATGGAAGACGTGGAGAAGGCCAAGGCCACGCTCAACCACCTGCGCTCGCTCGGCTTCCGTTTGGCGTTGGACGACTTCGGCACCGGCTACTCGAGCATCTCGATGCTGAAGGCCTTGCCGTTCGACATCCTGAAGATCGACCGTTCGTTCGTGCGCGACAGCGAAGGCCTGTCGCTCGGCCCCAGCCTGCTCGGCGCGATCATCGACATCGGCAAGAGCCTGAAGCTGACCATCATCGCCGAAGGCATCGAGACCGCCGCGCAGTCGCTTCACCTCGAATGCCTGGGCTGCGACCTGCTGCAGGGCTTTCACTTCTTTCGCCCGCTCGACGCGCAGGCCCACTTCGAGGCGCTGAGCGGCGGGCTGGGGCAGTTGCGCATCGCTACGGCGCGCGAGACGACTGTGGATGAGATGAGCCTGTTCGAGCCTGCGACCTCGGCGTCTTGAGTTTTCGCCTCGGCACTCAGCGTCGCGCGAGGCCGCGCGCCAGCTCCAGCGATTGGCCGACATAGCCGCCGCCGAACAGCAGCGCGTGGTTCAGCAGGTGGTAGAGCTGGTAGAGGCGGCGCCGCCGCGCATAGCCCGGATGCAGTGCGGCCGTCTCGCGGTAGGCGGCCCAAAAGCCCGGCGGCGGCGCGCCGAAGAGCTCCATCATCGCGAGTTCGGCCTCCGCGTCGGAGCACGAGACCGCGGGGTCGTAGATCACCGGCGACCCGTCCGCGAGCATGCCCCAGTTGCCCGTCCACAGATCGCCGTGGATCAGGCTTGGGCGCGGCAGATGGCCATCCTGGAAGAACGCGGGCAGCGTGTTGATGACCGTGTCGACCGCGTCGCACAGCGTGGGCTGAGCCCCACCGGCCGCAAGGCGGTCACGCATCGCCGCCAGCCGTTCGCACCCGAAAAACTCGATCCAGCCGGGCAGGGCGACACGGCTGCTCCAGTGATTGCGCTGCGGCGTGGCGCCCAGCCGGTTGTCACGTCGCCATCCGTAGCGACCGCCACCTTCGGCAGGATCGCCGTGATGCAGCGCGGCCATGGCGCGGCCGAGCCGGGCACCGAAGCCGCGATCCGGCGCGCGCAGCTCCAGCCACTCGAGCGCCAGCACGGTGTGGCCGCGTTCGCCATCGCGCCAGCAGCGGATCACCGCCGGGACCCGCACGGTGGCCGTGGCGGCAAGCGCCTCCAGGCCGTCCGCCTCGGCTTCCAGCACATCGGCCCGGGGCGTCGGCAGCGTCTTGAGGAACAGCGGCGCGCCGCTGCCTTCGGCCCGCCAGGTGGCGCAAAAGGCGCTGCCGTGTCCGGGCCGCACGGACCAGCGGCCGCCGAGGACCGCGTTCAGCGAATCGGAAATCGACCCGGCATCCATCCCCGAAGGATAGTGAGTGGGAGGGGGAAGCGCGGCTGCGTTTCGGCCATGTCATGCGTCGTGGGCCGTGGAGACAAGCACATCAGTGCTGCCTTCGGCCAGCACATGCTTGCTGACGCTGCCCAGCAGCAGATCTTCGGCGGCCGACTGGCCGTGCTTGCCGAGCACGACGAGGTCGCAGTCCTCCTCCTGCTCGAGTTCGACGATGCGCCGCGACGCGTCTCCTTCGACGATGCAAGGATCCCAGTCGCCGGGTTTCAGGCCGCTGGCGGCGGCTTGCGCGTGCAGCCGCTGCGTGGCGTCGGCACACGAGCGCTTGCGGTAGTGGTCGATGGTTGCGGCATCGACGCCGGCGAAGTGGAGCTTCTCCTCGAAGGGCACCTGATACGCGTGGAAAAGCAGAAGGCGCGCCGCCGGTGCCACGAGACGCGCCAGTGCGATGGCGTGTTCGGACCAGGGTGAGAAGTCCAGCGCCACCAGCACTCGCCGGTAGGGCTCGTGCGGCCGCTGCCGCACCACCAGCAACGGCCGCGTCGTGCGGCGCAGAAGCCGTTCCGACGTGCTGCCCAGCGCCAGCCGGCGAAGGAATCCCGCGCCGCGCGCCCCCAGCACCAGCAACCCGGCGTCGAGCGCCTCGGCCTCGCGGTCGATTTCCTTGAGCACGGACCCGACGGCGCTGACCGGTCGCGCGGACACGTGCCGGCTCGCCCGCAACTCGGCCACCCATGCGGCGAGCTGCTGCTGCGCATCGTCGTGCAACTGCTGCTCCGACGCGTGGCCGGCGCCCAACCACTGGCGCAACTCGTGCAAAGCGCCGCCGGACAGCACGTGCACCAGCGACAGCGCGGTGCCGGTTTCGTGCGCCAGGCGTGCAGCGCGGTCCGCGGCGTGGCGGGCAGGCGCCGAGAAATCGGTGGCCGCGAGGACATGGCCAAGCGAGGGCGGGGGGAGCGTCGGGGTCATGGTGTCGTCTCCTGTTCTCTGATGTCGCGCGCCAGGCGCGCCGCCGCATGGTCGGCCGCGTCGTCGAAGGGGTTGAGGATCCTGGCGACACCGGCTTCGGCCAGCGCGCGCCCATGGGCGGCGTCACGCACGGCGCCCACCACCCGGCCGCGGTAGTGGACCACCTGCAGCGCATGCAGCAGCGCGCGATTGAACTCCCACTGCGGAAAGGTCGTGATCACCCAGCGTGCCTGCTGCAGAGGCAGCGATTCGAGGAAGTCTGCGTCCTCGCCATCGCCGAACCACACGGGCAAGCCTCGGCCCTGCAGTTCACGCACCGCCTCGGGATCGAAGTCGACGCCGATCACGTCGATCCCGTCGGCGCGCAGCTGTTCGAACAGGCGGCTGCCGTAACGGCCGAGACCGAAGACGATGGCCTGAGCAGTGCGCGAACCTTCGTCCTGTGCCTCGGCTGCAATCTCGCGGAACGGGTGAGCGCGCTCGAAGCGACGCAACCAGGGTGCGAGCCGCTCATACAGGTGCTGGGCGTACAGGATCATGTAGGTGGACACCGTGATCGTCACCAAGCCCACCAGGGTGGTCAGACCGAGCGCCTGCACACCGACATGCCCCAGCGTGATGCCCATGGCCACGAACACGATCGAGAACTCGCTGATCTGGGCGACGGTCAGGCCGGCCATGAACCCGGTGCGCCGCCGGTAGCCCATGAACCCCATGATGGCCATCACGATCAGGGGGTTGCCGATCAGCCGCGCGTTCATCGATTCGCGATAGGGCGTGGAGGCAAGCGAGAACCCGGCCAGGAAGGCGCCCGCCTCCTTGCTGAAACCGGCCCACTCGCCCAGCGCGGCCAGCGCCACGCCCCAGGCGATGGCGAAGACCAGCAGCAGCTCCTGCGATCGCGCCATCGCGGCGACCACCGCCGGCAGCACCCAGCGCATCAGCACCACCATGGCCACGGCTGCCGCCGCCAGCCGCCAGGCGAGCGACAGCAGCACCGCCATCCCGTCCGAACCAGCATCGCCGGTGCCGCGCAGGGCGCTCATCGCCATCATGGTGCAGGTCCAGCTTCAGACCCACCGCGAACAGCAGCACCGCCACGCCCACCTGCGCGAGCAGGTCGATCTGGTCGTGGGCCGTCACGAGACTGAAGCCGGCGGGACCCACGGCGATGCCCACGACGATGTAGGCGATCAGCACCGGCTGGCGCAGGCGCACGAAGACGGCGCCGGCCACGGCGCAGATCAGCAGGAGCAGGGTGAATTCGGCGAAGGTTTCGTGCATGAAGCAGTCGAAAGCCTAGCCGATACCGCCGCGGCAGGCTTGACGTGCGACGGGCGCGGACGCGTGCACCGCGACTCGGGCGCGACCGCACCTCTTCGACTTCCCTTTGGCCTCAGACCGTCGCCATCCCGCCATCCACCAGGATGTTCTCGCCCAGCATGTACGAGGAGTCGTCGCTGGCGAGGAACAGCACCGCCTTCGCCACCTCGTGCGCCTGCCCGAAGCGGCCGATCGGCACCTTGGCGGCGATTTCGCCGGCCCAGGCTTGCACGGCGGCGTCGGGCAATCCCATCTTGCCGAAAATCGGCGTCTCGATCGGCCCCGGACTGACGACGTTCACGCGCACCCCATGGGGCGCGAGCTCGGCCGACAGCGTGCGCGCCAGCGAACGAACGGCCGCCTTCGTGGCCGAGTAGACCGACATGCCCGCCATGCCCAGCTCGGCGGCGGTGCTGGCGGTCAGCACGATGCTGGCCGGCTTGCGCAGCAGCGGCAACACCTTTTGCACCGTGTAGAGCACGCCCTTGACGTTGACGCCGAGCTGCTCGTCGATGTGGGCCTCGTCGATCTCGGCCAGCGAGCGCGGCTTGGCCACACCGGCGTTGGCGAACACGATGTCGAGCTGGCCGAAGTGCGCGCGCAGCTCGGCCGCGAGGCGGTCCATGTCGGCGAGGTTGGCGACATCGGCGCGGATGCCGATCGCCTGCGGGCCCAATGCCGCCGCCGCGTCGGCCACGCGTTGCGCATCCTGCCCGGTGATCGCCACCCGCGCGCCGTGTTCGATGAAGAGCTCGGCCGTCGCACGGCCGATGCCTGTGGTGCCGCCGGTGATCAGGGTGGTCTTTCCTTCGAGTCGTCGCATGGTTCTTCCTTTTGAGTGAGCGTTGAGGTGTCGGCACATTTCTATACCGGTCGGTACGTAATGTACCGGTCGGTATAAAATCAGTCAATCGACACCCACCCAAAGCCCATGACCGCCGAAAGGGGACGCCCCCGCAGCTTCGACCCGGAGACCGCGCTCCAACGCGCCACCGAGGTCTTCTGGCGCCACGGATTCAAGGGCACGTCGATGGCGGAGTTGACGGCCACCACCGGCTTGAGCAAGCCCAGCCTCTACGCTGCGTTCGGCGACAAGGAGTCGCTGTACCTGCAGTGCCTGAAGCGGTATCTGGCCGCCAACGTGGCCTTGCAGAACGAGCTGCTCGAGCAGGAAGCCGACGCCCGCCGCGCGGTCGAGTCGTTCATGCGGGCGATGGCGCGGGTGCAGACCGATCCAGCCTTGCCCGGCGGGTGCCTGGTCGTCACCGGCACGACCGACTGCGGCGCGGCGGCCACACCGGCGGCCGTCGACGCCGCGCTGCGCGCCGCCTCCGGCGGGACGGAGGAGCGCCTGCTGCAAAGGCTCGAGCGGGCCGAACGCGACGGACAGCTGCCGGCCGGGCTGAACGCCAAGGCCCTTGCCACGCTGCTGGCCAGCGTGCTGACCGGCATGGCCGTGTTGGCCAAGAGCGGCCAGCCCCGCAAGAAGCTCGACGAGGTGGTCAGTTCGGCGATGGCGATGTGGCCGGCGGCGCAACCCGCAAAGCGGCCGCGCCGCGTGCCATAGTCGCCCCATTCCGAATGCCACCCGACGCTGTGAGCCACCTCCACCTCGCCGATACCGACACCCACGTGACGACCTTCGCCAACGGCGTACGGGTCGTCGTCATTGCGCTGCCGCACGTGCAAAGCGCCAGCGTCAGCGTCTTCGTGCGCACCGGCAGCCTGCACGAGAGCCGGCGGCTGAACGGCATCAGCCACTTCGTCGAGCACATGGCGTTCAAGGGCACGCACGGCCGCGATTGCCAGCAGATCAATCTCGACGCCGAGCGGCTCGGGGCGGAGGTCAACGCGCACACCGACAAGGACCACACGGCGTACCACATGCGTGGCCTGGCGCGCGACGCCGCGCGCTTCGTGCAGATGCTCGGCGACATCGTGCGCAACAGCACCTTCCCCGAAGCCGAACTCGAGCGCGAGCGGCAGGTGATCCTGCAGGAGTACGCCGAGGAAGAGGACGACCCGCTGGCGACGGCCTTCAAGCTCTTCGACCAGAACTGCTTCGGCACGCACGCGGCCGCCCAGCCGGTGATCGGCACGCGCGGCAACATCGAGCGCTTCGCGCGCAGCGAGCTGCTGGACTACGTGCAGCGGCAGTACACCGGCGCCAACATCGTGGTCGGCGTGGCTGGCAATGTCGATCCCGAGGCGATGCTCCGAGAAGCGGACGCCGCATTCGGCGACATGGACCGCGGCGACGAAAACCGGGTGGCGCCGCCGGCCTACCTCGGCGGGGTCCGGTCGCGACGGCAGGCAGGGTGCAGCCAGACGCACGTCGTGCTCGGATTTCCGATCCCGGCGCTGGGCGACGACCACCACCCGGAAGTCGTCGCCGCGGCGCTGCTCGGCGAGGGCATGAGCTCGCCGCTGATGGATCGCGTGCGCGAGCGGCGCGGCCTCGTGTACTACGCCGCATGCTCCGCCGACGTCATGGCGCTGTGCGGGCAGTTCGCGATCGAGGCATCGATGGCGCCGGAGAACCTCGACGCATTCCTCGTCGAAGCCACGGAGCTGCTCGCCGCCCATGCCGAGCGCGTCGCCGAACCGCTGGACCTGAAACGCGCGCGCAACCAGATCGCCGTGCGGCGGCTGCATGCGCAAGAGCGGCCGTATCGGCGCCTCGAGGATGCGGCGCAGGACCTGTTCGTCCACGGGCGGATCCGCTCGCAGGCGGAGCTGGCGGCACACGTCGAATCGGTGAGCGCCGCCCAGGTGCGCGACGCTTTCGAGCGCATGCTTGCAGCCCCCGCGTCGGTCGCGTTGGCCGGCCGGGTCGGCGCCCGTGTCCCCGATCGGGCCCGCGAACTGACCGACCTGCTGGCACCGGGCCGCGGCGGCGCTACACGAGGCCGTACATGACCGCGTCCTTCGGCTACCGGCCATCCCGGACGATCGGCGTGAGATTCACACGCGCGGCTCAAACGTGACGGTGTCGGGATCGAAGAGGACTGGCTGCGGCGGATCGGTCCGGCGCACTTCTCGCACTTCAACTTCCGGGGGACGTTCAGGTTCAACGTCGAGCGGTATGCGGACGTGCTGGTCGAGCGCGCAGCCGGCAAAGGCGCGGCCAAGCCAGGACAGTGAGGCCTGCCGAGCGTGTGGTTGTAGACGGCATGTCGGCAATGGGATGGCTAGCCGACCGTCGGCTGCGGCTGCCCGGTGGCGGCCATCGACCCGTTGCAGGCGGTAGCGTCCTCTCGAAGCAGCCGTTCAGACCGGCCCATAACTCCCGATGTAGTGCTTTGTCACGCTTGGCGCCAAGGCGCCGGATTGCTTGCTCGACATGCTGACCAACAGCGAAGACGGGCGCATCGTTCGGTTCGTGCGCCGAGCAGCGCCTTTGCGGGTTATGCGCCGTCGGCCGCAATCACGCTGTCATCGTAAGCGTTCATTGATTGCGG
>DATKCI010000029.1:0-36632 GCA_035513255.1 Piscinibacter sp.
GATCGTCAACCACACGCTGAGCATGCTGTTGATCGCCGCCACGGCCGGCGCGACGCTGTGGCTGTGGTCGACCGGCCAGGTGGGCATCGGCGCCGTGGCGGCGGCCACCGCGATGTCGCTGCGGCTGAACGGCATTTCCCACTGGGTGATGTGGGAACTGGCCGACCTGTTCGAGCACCTCGGGACCGTGCAGGACGGCATCAGCACGCTCGCGCGTTCACACACCGTTGTCGACCGCGCCGACGCGAAGCCGTTGCAGGTCAGCCGCGGCGAGATCCGCTTCGAGCACGTGAGCTTCTCCTACGGCGCCGCCGCCGGCTCGGTGCCCGTCATCGACGATCTGTCGCTGCACATTCGCCCGGGCGAGAAGATCGGACTCGTCGGCCGCTCGGGCGCCGGCAAGTCGACGGTCGTCAACCTGCTGCTGCGCTTTCACGACGTCGAGAGCGGCCGCGTGCTGATCGACGGCCAGGACATCGCGCTCGTGACGCAGGACAGCCTGCGTGCGCAGATCGGCATGGTCACGCAGGACACGTCGCTGCTGCATCGGTCGGTGCGCGAGAACATCCTGTACGGCCGGCCAGACGCGAACGAAGCACAGATGATCGCCGCAGCGCGCCGTGCCGAAGCACACGAGTTCGTGCAAGCGCTCGCCGACCCGAAAGGCCGCCTCGCCTACGACGCCCACGTCGGCGAGCGCGGCGTCAAACTCTCCGGCGGCCAGCGCCAGCGCATCGCGATCGCGCGCGTGATGCTGAAGGATGCGCCCATTCTGCTGCTCGACGAAGCGACCAGCGCGCTCGATTCCGAAGTCGAGGCGGCGATCCAGGCAAGTCTGTACCGGCTGATGGAGGGCAAGACCGTGGTGGCGATCGCCCACCGCCTGTCGACGATCGCCGCGATGGACCGCCTGATCGTGCTCGAAAAAGGCCGCATCGTCGAAGAAGGCGACCACCGCAGCCTGCTCACGCGCGGTGGCCTGTACGCGCGGCTGTGGGCGCACCAGAGCGGCGGCTTCCTCGGCGAGGACGTCGGCGACGAAGTGGTGCAGACGCCTGGTGCGAGCGGCGCGCAGGTGCTGCACTGAGGCGGGTCGCGAGCCTACACTTCGGCTTATGTCGAGTGGCATCTTCGATGGCCCGCCCGCGGTTCCCCGCAGCAGCGACGCCGCCGGTCCCGAGGCATCGAGCACCCAGCTCGCGCTGGCGGTGGGGCTGGTCGGCATCGGGCTGTGGCGGCGCGACTTCGCCAGCCGACGTCTGCAGCTCAACGCCCGCGCCTGTGAGTTGATGGGCCGAGCGCCCGAACCCGACGGCCTGCCGGAGCAGGCGCTGCGCGCGCTGCTGCACCCCGATGACCACGGCGCCGTCGACGAGGCGGACCGCCAGGCCGTGGCGCTCGGCGTGGCTGCCGACGCGGAAGTGCGTTGCCTGCAGCCGGATGGACGCTACCGCACGCTGCTGACCCGCCGCGTGGCCGAACGGGATGCGCAGGGCCGCGCGGTCGCGCTGGTCGGCGTGGTGCTCGACATCACCGAGCAGCGCGCGACGCAGCTGCGACTGCACCGCGCCGAGCAGCGCACGCTGCTGGCCGCGAAGGCGGTCGGCCTGGCGCTGTGGGAGAGCGACCTCGTCACCGGCGAATGGTGGTGGGATGCGCAGATGTACCGCTTGCGCGGCCTGTCGCCCGACGATGCGCGCACGCCGAACGAACTGCGCCACACCTGCATCCACCCGGACGACGTGGCCTTCGTCGAGCGGCGCACCGCGCAGATCATCGAACACGAGTCCGACTACAGCTTCGATTTCCGCGTGGTCTGGCCCGATGGCAGCTTGCGCTGGCTGGCCGCGCGCGGCTCGGTCACGCGCGACGAGTCGGGTCGCGCCCTCGCCATCCTCGGTTTCAACTGGGACATCACCGAACACAAGCGAGGCGAGGACATGCGGCGCGAGAAGAAGGCGGCCGAGCAGGCAAGCCGAGCGAAAAGCGAGTTCCTCTCGCGCATGAGCCACGAGCTGCGCACACCGCTGAACGCAGTGCTCGGCTTTGCGCAATTGATGATCGAGGACCCGTCGGATGCGCTGGCCGGCAAGCAGCGCGAGCGCGTGCAGCACATTCACAACGCCGGCCGGCACTTGCTGGCGCTGATCGACGACGTGCTCGACCTCACCAGCGTGGACGTCGGCACGCTGCCGCTCGCGCCCGACTGCGTGGCGCTCGCGCCGCTGGTGCGCGAGATGATGCAGTGGCTCGCGCCTGCTGCGCAGCAGGCCGGCGTGACGCTGTCGGCCGGCGCGATCGAAGGCGCCGTGATGGCCGATGCGCGGCGCCTGCGGCAGGTGCTTGCGAACTTGCTGACGAACGCCGTCAAGTACAACCGGCCGGGCGGCCGGGTCGAGGTTCGCGTCATCGACGACGGCGACGTGCGCTGGCTCGGCATCGGCGTGCGCGACACCGGCCGTGGCCTCACCGACAGCCAGCGCGCGCACCTGTTCGAGCCGTTCAACCGCCTCGGTGCCGAGCGCGAAGGCATCGAGGGAACCGGCATCGGATTGACGATTGTGCGTGCACTCGTCGAGCGGATGAGAGGCCGTGTGGAAGTCGACACCACCGTCGGCCGAGGCAGCGATTTCCGCGTCTGGCTCGAACGGGCGCAGCGGCCGCCGCCGTCAGACGAGGCAGGAGCGGCGCCGCCGCCGGCGCTCGCCGCGGCCGGTCGCGCGACGGTCGACGTGCTGTACATCGAGGACAACGAGCTGAACGTGTTGCTCGTGCGCGAACTCGTCGCGCTGCGTCCGCAGGTGCGGCTGCACGTCGCCGTCGACGGCCGCAGTGGCATCGCGCGTTCGCGCGAACTGCGCCCCCGCGCCGTGCTGATCGATCTGGAGCTGCCGGACATCGACGGCTGGGCCGTGTTGCGTGCGCTGCGCGCCGACCCGGCGCTGAGCGGCACCCGCTGCATCGCGCTGTCGGCCAATGCGATGCCGGAGGACGTCGCACGGGTGCGCCGCAGCGGCTTCGACGACTACTGGACCAAGCCGATCGACTTCACGCAGTTTCTCGGCGGGCTGGACGGGCTGGCAGAGGAAGGACGCTGAATGCCATCGACGACGCACCGTGCCATCGAAGCGGTCTGGCGCATCGAGTCGGCCAAGATCATCGCCTGCGTTGCGCGCCTCACGCGCGACATCGGCCTGGCCGAGGAGCTGGCTCAGGAAGCGCTCGTCGCCGCGATGGAGCACTGGCCCGGGTCCGGCGTGCCGGACAACCCCGCCGCGTGGCTGATGACCACCGCGAAGAACCGCGCGCTCGACCACCTGCGGCGCGACAAGCTGCTGCGCAGCAAGCACGAAGAGCTTGCGCACGACCTCGATGCGCTGCAGGCCTCGGTGGTTCCCGATTTCGTCGATGCGCTCGATGCGGTACGCGCCGACGAGATCGGCGACGACCTGCTGCGGCTGATCTTCACGGCCTGCCACCCGGTGCTGTCAACAGAGGCTCGCGTCGCGCTGACGCTGCGGCTGCTCGGCGGGCTGACGACGCAGGAGATCGCGCGCGCCTTCCTGGTGCCGGAGCCGACGATCGCGCAGCGCATCGTGCGCGCCAAGAAGACCCTCGCGAACGCCGGCGTTCCGTACGAGCTGCCGCGTGGCGATGCGCTCGCGCAGCGGCTGGCGTCGGTGCTCGAAGTCGTCTACCTGATCTACAACGAGGGCTACACGGCCACCGCGGGCGAAGACTGGATGCGGCCGGCGCTGTGCGGCGAAGCGCAGCGTCTCGCGCGCATCCTGGCCGAACTGGCGAGCGACGAACCCGAGGTTCATGGCCTGGCCGCGCTGCTGGAGCTGCAGTCCTCGCGCGCCGCCGCGCGCGTGGACGCGTCCGGCCGGCCGGTGCTGCTGCTGGAGCAGAACCGCGCGCGCTGGGACCCGCTGCTGATTCGCCGCGGTCTCGCCGCGCTCGAACGGGCCGAAGCCCTGGGGCCTTCGCCGGGGCCGTATGCGCTGCAGGCGTCGATCGCCGCCTGCCACGCCCGTGCGCGCAGCGCCGACGAGACCGACTGGCCGCGCATCGCCGCGCTGTACGGCGCGCTTGCGCAGCGCGCACCGTCGCCGGTCGTCGAACTGAACCGGGCCGTGGCCGTCGCGATGGCCTTCGGTCCGGTGGCGGGGTTGGTCATCGTTGATGCGCTGCGGGACGAGCCGTCGCTGAAGACCTACCACTGGCTGCCCAGCGTGCGTGGCGACCTCCTCGCCAAATTGGGCCGCGACGCCGAGGCACGCGAGGAGTTCGAGCGTGCGGCGGGGCTGGCGCGCAATGCGCGTGAGCGCGAGATGCTGCTGGAGCGTGCGAACGCGCTTTCGTAGCCCGGATGCAATCCGGGAGCGGCGCATCGATAACGCCGCCGCCCCGGATTGCATCCGGGGCTACGAAGACAGCGTCCGCCTGACGATGGGCCGCGTCGGCGCCCGCCGCAGCACTTCGGTGAAACCCGCCGCCGCGATATCGTCGCTCCGATCGAGCGAGGCCACCTCGATGCGAACCGGCGGCATGCTCGTCGGGCCCTCATGCCGGCAGCGCCGACAGCCTCTCGCGCAGCGCGGATTCCCCGAGGTAGCCGCTGGCGACCAGATGCAGCGCGCCGGCGTGTTCGGCGAGCAGCGCCGGGAAGCCGCGAATGCCCCAGGCCTGCACTTGCGCGAAGTCGCGCCGCGTGGCCTCGCGCAGCTCCTCGGAAGCGAACGCGCGGGCGAAGTCGGCACGCGGCAGCCCTTGCTGCTCGGCCAGGTCGGCAAGCACCTCGGGGCGCGTCACGTTCTTCGCGTCGGCATAGAAAGCGTGCTGCACCGCCTTGAAGTAGCGCCACACGTGCTGCGGCCACAGCGTGCGCACGGCAATGGACGCGCGGCTGGCGGGTTCGGTGTCGTAGACGAATGCGGCGTCGTGCAGCGCCGTGTTCGGCGCCTGCGCGAACGGCACGCCGCTCGCGTCGTGGACGTGATGCCAGTGCCCGAAGATCTCGTCGGCGCGGCCCGGCGACAGCGGTTCGGTGGTGTAGGGGCGCAGCCCGCCCATCACGAGCGCGAGCTGCAGCGGCGCCGCGTCGCGCGGCTCGTCGAGCAAGGCACCGAGCGTCTCGCCGAAGCCATAGCACCAGGAGCACATCGGATCGGCAACGTAGATGAGGTTCATGCGCGAATGCTACGCCGAACCCGCGCGCGGCGTATCGAGCCGGCCTCTCCCTAGCTCGCTGCAAGGGCGCCCCTAAGTCGGTTCCCCGCGCGCCCCTAGGACGCAGGACTGCTGCGCCTTGATGCACGCAGCCGCAGCGCCGAAAGTCTTCACGTGACACGCACCGCGACTTTGCGATGCGGCACACAGAGCCCACAACATTCAAGGAGCCCACCATGTTTTCGATCAAGACCCTGTGCGCCGGCCTGCTGCGCCGCCGCTTCGCACTCGCCGCCGCGTTCGCGCTCGCGGCGCCATGGGCGGCGCAGGCGCAGGCGCAGACGCAAACGGCTTGCGGCGCGTCGGTGAAGGCCGACGTCGTGAAGCAGCTGCAGGCCGCATCCAAGCTGAGCGAGGCCGAGCAGATGAAGGTGCAGGCGTCGCTGTACGAGAAGTACAAGTACTGCGGCGAGTACGACGGCGCGCAGCTGTCGCCGAACGACCCGTTCTTCACGGCGGCGCGCCAGTGCGGCGCGAAGGTCTCGTACGTCGGCAGCCTCTACTACGAAGAGATGCCGTGCTGTGGGTATGACCCGCAGCGCCGCACCTTCGCCTGCCCGGTGAAGATCAAGCAAAACTTCGGCTTCGGTGCGTCGCCGCTGCCCGGCAGCCGCGAGTACGTGCTGCACTGTGTCGCCGATGCGGCGGGCGTGTATCAACCTGTGGGCGACGACAGCGTGCATCTGTCCGACTCCGCGCTGGCACCGAGCTGGCAGTTCGCGGTGGTCGCCAACGCCGTCGACAACCTGTCGCTGGTGCAGCCGATGAACGGCCAGGCGCGCCGGGCCCGGTCCATCCTGTCGTGGAACCTGCGGCCGACGAGCTGCAGCTACCAGCCGATCTGGGGCGATGCGATCGACTACATGGTGCGGCTCGACCAGTAGCGCCACGCCGGGGAAGGCGCGTCCCGCGCACACACCGTAGCAGCCGTTTGCATGCGGATACGTCGCCGGGAGCGGGGTTTGCAACCATGCCCGTGTGCGCGACTTCGAAGACTCCACGCTGTGGCGCATCAGTGCGTTCGAGCGGAACCGACAGCAGACCGGCGACAGCGGCTTCATGCGGCTGTCCGGCCCGACACTGCTGCCGACCACCTTGCTCGCCGAGCTGCGGCGGCTCGACGCCGACCCGGCGAGCACCGACATGCTGGAGGTGGTCGCCGCCTGCCTGCGGCACCGCGAACCGGCGCTGCTGTGCCTTCAACACGAGGAGCTCGTCTGGCCGGTCACGCTGTTTCCCGGCGAAGGTGTGTACCACTCGCCGCGCGACATGGCCACGGCGTCGGTGGGGGGCCTTTCCAACCTGAAGCTGGTCGTGGCCGAACCGCCCGGCGTGCGGCCGCCGGGCCACTGGATGCATGAGCGTGTGGCGCAGGCGGAGCACTACCGACCGCTGCCGCCGCTGCTGTGGGCCTTCGCGCTGCACGGACCGCGCCGCAGCCTGCTCGCCGACATCGCCGGCCCGGCGGCGTACCGCCTCGTGAGCGGATCAAGCGGCGTGCGTCCCACCGCGCCGGGCGCGCTGGGCTCCGCGATCGAGCGGCTGCAACGCGAGTCGGTGACGGTGCGCGAAATGGCGCAGTGGCCGGGGATGAGCGCCGAGCGGGCCAGCCGCCTGCTCAACGGGCTCTACCTGGCCGGCAACCTGCTGATCACCCGCACCCGCCATTCGCCGCGAGAGGAAGCCGCGCGCAGCGGGCGGGGCCTGTTCGGCCTGCGCAAACGGCCCTGAGCGTCAACAGGGCTGCAGTTCACCGGCGTGCGCCGCCGACTCCGCGTCGGGCGGCAGCACGATGTCGATTTGGGCGGCGATGCGGGCTTGGCGCTCCTTGCGCGCCTCGGCGAGCTGCGACCGGGCGTTGCGAACCTGATCCGCGATGCAGCGGGACTCGCGTTCCTCTTCGTCCATTTCGGCGGCCGGCGCGCAAACGAAGCCGCCGCCCTTCCACCAGACGACGACCTCGGTGCCGGGCACCAGCCGCTGCATCGGATTGGAGAACTTCATCTCGATCGGGCCGAGAAGCAGCTCGAAACGAATCATCCCCTTGTCGGTGACGACCGTCGTGTTTCTCTCTCCCTTGATGCCTTCGAGCAAACCCGGAACGATCGCGGTATGCGGCCAGGACAGAACTCGGTTCATGGGGAGCCTCTCTGATGGTTGTGCTTTTGCTCACAGTATCGGAGGCACCCTCGCGCGCTTGCTCGGACTTACCGTGGGTTACTGAAAGCAGCAAATTGCTACCGGCCGGCGATGCCGGCGGCGCCACCTACTTGGCCGCGGCCGAGGCGCGCGCGAGCACCGTGCGGGCGCTGGACAAGGCCGACAGCCGCGGCGCGAGGTACTGCGCCAAGCGCTCGTGCTGGCTGAAGATCACGTTGAAGCGGCTGTGCGAAAGGCCGCTGCCGTCGGCAGTGAACGCCGCGTTGCGTGCCAGCAGAATGCCGTTGCGGTAGGCGTCCTTGACCAGCAGTTCGAGGTCCACACCGTGCGGCACCGCGCCCCACAAAAAGAGTCCGCCTTCGCCCGGTTGATCGAGCAGGATGCCGGCCTGGCGCAGCAGGCGCGAGGCCTGGCCGCGTGCGGTGGCGAGCCGCTGCTGCAGGCGGTCGATGTGCTTGCGAAAGCGGCCGCTGGCGAGCAGCTCCAGCAGCACGAATTCATTGAGCGCGCCGATCGTCATCACCGAATGGATCTTCTCGCGCATCAAGGGTTTCAGCAGCGCCGGCGCCGCGGCGAGATAACCCAGGCGCAGCGCTGGACTCAAGGCCTTGCAGAAGCTGGAGTAGTAGATCACGCCGCGCAGCTCCGACAGCTGCGCGAGCCGCGTGACCTGGCCGGGATGGAAGTGGCCGTGCACGTCGTCCTCGGCGACGAGGAAACCGTGCCGTTCCGCCAGCAGCAGCACGCGGTGCAGATTGGCCGCGCTGCTGCCCCAGCCGGTGGGGTTGTGCAGCACGCTCTGGATGAACAGCAGCTTCGGCCGGTGTTCGATGCACGCGGCTTCGAGCTCGGCGAGGTCCGGCCCGTCGGGGCGGCGCGCGATCGGCAGCATCCGCACGCCGGCGCGGCGCAGCCGGTCGAACAGCAGGAAGTAGCCCGGGTTCTCGACCAGCACCGTGTCGCCGGGCTGCAGGAAGGCGCGGCAGATCAGGTCGATCGCGTGGGTGCTGCCCCAGGTCGTCATCACGCGGCTCGCATCGACGGCGATGCCCTGGCCGCGCATCAGCATCGCCAAGCGCTCACGCAGCTCCGGCAACCCCTGGGTCGGGCAGCGCGAGGCCATGCCGCCGCCGCTGCGGGCAAGGCCGCGCTGCACCACGGTGGCGGGAATCGCGTCTTCGAGCCACGACACCGGCAGCGCGCCGCTGCTGACCGGCAGCACGCCGGCGCGCATGTCGTGCGACTGCTGCACGAGCCAGATCGCGTCCTGCTCTTCGCCGGCTTCGAGCAGCGCGTCCAGCGGCACGCTGCCGGCCACCTCGCAGACGAAGAAGCCGGCGGTGCCGCGCGAATCGATCAGCGCGGCCGCGACCAGCCGGTCGTAGGCGGTCACGACGGTGTTCGGGCTCACGCCGAGCTGGGCAGCGAGCGTGCGGATCGACGTGAGTTTCGCGCCGGCCGGCAGCTGGCCGTCCTTGATCAGCGCGCGCAATCGCGCTTCGATCTGGTCGGCCAGCGGGACGGGAGAGTTTCGGTCGAGCGAGAACACGGGGTCAGGCGATGAACGTGAGCGCGAGGATCAGCAGCGAAGCCGCCATGATGGCATTGAAGACGCGCCGGCGGCGCGCATCGGTCAGCGCGCGGCGGATCGCCACGCCGAAGAGCGCCCACATCGACACGCAGGGGACGTTGATCACCGTGGTGATGACGGTCGCCAGCGCCGCGCCGGCCAGCACGCCGAGCTCGGCCGGCATGAAGACCGACGCCACCGTGATCGACTTGACCCACGCCTTCGGGTTGACGGCCTGGAACACCAGCGCTTGCCGGAACGACAGGGGCCGGGCCATGTCGGCCTGGCCGACCGCGCTGCGTGCCAGTTGCCACGCCAGCACGACGAGGTAGATCGCGCCGGCGATGCGCAGCGCGGCGTGCAGCTGCGGCACACTCGCGAAGAGGGCGGCCAGGCCCATGCAGGTGACGAAAACCTGCACCGCGTGGCCGGTGGCGATGCCGGCGATGTGCGGCAGCGAGCGGCGGTAGCCGAAGTTCGCGCCGGATGCGGTCAACAGGATGTTGTTCGGTCCGGGCGTGCTCGACATCACGATCGAGTAGGTCATCAGCGGCAGCAGTTCGGTCATGCGGCGCAGTCTGGGCGAAGGCCCCGTGCCGGTGAAGCGACAAGCACCCCGTCCGCGCGCCGCACTGTGTCAGCGCGCCGGGTCATACAGTTTCAGGACGGCGCGGCCGTGCTACGTTCGCGCATCGATTTGGAGGACAGGCGATGCTGCGGATCTGGGGCCGGCTGAGTTCGGTCAACGTGCAAAAGGTGGTGTGGTGTGCCGACGAGCTCGGCTGCCCGTACGAACGCATCGATGCCGGCCGCCAGTTCGGCATCGTCGGCACCGACGAATTCCGCCGCCTGAATCCGAATCGCCAGATCCCGGTCATCGAGGACGGCGAGTTCGTGCTGTGGGAGTCGAATGCGATTGTGCGCTACCTGTGCACGAAGCACGCGTTCGGCGACTTGTGCCCCGAGCCGCTGACCGAGCGTGCCGATGCCGACCGCTGGATGGACTGGCAGGCCACCGAGCTGTCGCCGGCGATGAGCAAGGCATTCATGCAATGGATTCGCACGCCGGCACACGAGCGCGAGCCGGCGCTGATCGAGGCGTCGGTGCAGGCGACGCTGCCCCTCGTGCGGCTTCTCGACGAGCACCTCGACGGGCGCCGCTTCATTTGCGGAACGCGCATGACGATGGCCGACATCTCGATGGGCTGTGCGGTGCACCGCTGGTTCGGCCTGCCGATCGAGCACGAAGCGCTGCCGAACCTCGTTGCCTGGTACCGCCGCGTGTCCGAACGCCCGGCAGCGCGCGCCGTGTTGACGCTGCCGCTGCAGTGAGCCAGCCGAAAGGAGCCGCTCCCATGTCCCGCCTTCCAGACTTCGACGATGTCGCCGCCGCCGCCGAGCGCATCGCCGGCCACGCGCACCGCACGCCGGTGATGCGTTCTCGCACCGCCGATGCGCTGTGCGGCGCCGAGCTGTTCTTCAAATGCGAGAACCTGCAGCGCGCCGGCGCGTTCAAGTTCCGCGGCGCGTTCAACGCGCTGTCGCGCTTCACGCCCGAGCAGCGGCGCCGCGGTGTGGTCGCGTTTTCGTCCGGCAACCATGCGCAGGCGATCGCGCTCGCGTCGCGGCTGCTGGAGATGCCGGCGACCATCGTGATGCCGCACGATGCGCCGGCGGCGAAGATCGCCGCGACACGCGGCTATGGCGCGAACGTCGTGCTCTACGACCGGTTCACCGAGGACCGCGAGGCCGTCAGCGGCCGGCTGGCGCACGAGCACGGCCTCACGCTCGTGCCGCCGTTCGACCATGCGGACATCATCGCGGGGCAGGGCACGGCGACGAAGGAGCTGCTCGACGAGGTCGGTGCGCTGGACTGCCTGTTCGTGCCGATGGGCGGCGGCGGCCTCGTCAGCGGCGCGGCGCTCGCGGTGCAGGCGCTGTCGCCCGGCTGCAGGCTCTACGGCGTCGAACCGGAAGCCGGCAACGACGGCCAGCAGTCGTTGCGGCGCGGCGAGATCGTGGGGATCGGAACGCCGCAGACGATTGCCGACGGCGCGCAGACGCAGTGCGTCGGCGAACTCACCTTCGCGATCATCCGACGCGGCGTGCACGACATCGTCACGGCCAGCGACGCGCAGCTCGTCGAAGCGATGCGCTTCTTCGCCGAACGCATGAAGCTCGTCGTCGAGCCCACCGGTTGCCTCGGGTTCGCCGCCGCGCGTCATGCGGGAATCGACCTGCGCGGCAAGCGGGTCGGCGTCGTGCTCAGCGGCGGCAATGTCGACCTGTCTCGCTTCGGGGAATGGCTCAAGACACCCGGAAGTTCTTGAACTGCCACGGGTCGTCGCGGTCCAGGTCTTCGTCGAACAGCCAGCCGCGATCGGCCAGCGGGGTCCAGTCACTGTAGACGCCGACGAGCTCGCCGAGGTAGGGGCGGCACAGCCGCATGATCTCGTCGTGTGGTAGTTCCTCGGGTTCGACGATGCCGCGGTCCGGGTTCTTCATCGCCCAGACCACCCCGGCCATCGCGGGCGCGGTGACCTGCAGGCTGGTGGCGCTGTTGAACGGGCACAGCGTGCGCGCCTGCGCGGACGTGAGCTGCGAGCCGTACCAGTAGGCACCGCGGGCATGACCCATCAGCAGCACGCCGAGCTCGTCCATGCCGCTGACGATGTCGTGCTTGATCAGGCGCTGGCCGCTTTGCATGCGCCAGTTCGCGCCGGCGAGCTCGTGCAGTGACAGCACAGCGTCGTCGCAGGGGTGATAGGCGTAGTGCACCGTCGGGCGGTAGGCCGGGTTCGCGCGATCGCCGACCGTCAGGTAGTCGGCAATCGAAATCGACTCGCCGTGGGTGATCAGGAATCCGTGTATCGGCCCGGCCAGTGGTGTCCAGGTGCGCACCCGCGTGCCCGCGCCGGGACGCGTCAGGTAGATGGCCGCGAGCGAGCCCGATTCTTGGCGGGCGCCGTCGGCTGGAAAGTGGCGTTCGTGCGTGCCCCAGCCGAGTTCGGCGGGCTGGCGACCTTCGGCGACGAAGCCATCGACGGACCAGGTGTTGACGAACTCGCCCGGCTGCTTGCGCTGCTCGCCGAACTGGGTGTCGCGCTCGGCAATGTGGATCGTGCGAACGCCCAGGCGCTGCGCCAGGCGGCCCCAGTCGTCGCGTGTGCGCGGCGCGGCGTCGCCGGCGCCGGTGTCGTGCGCCAGGTTCAGCAGGGCCCGCTTGACGAAGTGGGAAACCAGCCCCGGGTTGGCGCCGTGCGTGATGACGGCCGTCGGCCGGCCGCGTCCCGGCCGGCGCAACGCGAGCGCCGACTCGCGCAGCGCGTAGTTGGTGCGCTGCGCCGGCGGCGCCGACTCGTCGGTGTAGGCGCCGGCCCAGGGCTCGATGCAGGTATCGAGGTAGAGCGCGCCGCGCTCCTGGCACAGGCCGATCAGCGCGGTGCTGCTGACGTCCACCGACAGGTTCAGCAGGCAGTCGCCGGGGCGCAGGCGGGACCCGACCAGTTGCCGGTGGTTGGCCTCGTCGACCGCCGCATGAAGATGGGGCACGCCGTACTCGTCGGCCGCGTCCATGCCGCCGGCATGCGGCTTGATGATCAGCATCTGCTCGGGCCGCATCTCGATGTGGCGCAGCAGCAAGGGCACCACGCCTTGGCCGATGCTGCCGAAGCCGAGGATCACCAGCCGGCCCTCGAATCGGTGCTCCTTGCGCCCTTCGTTCATGCCACCGCCTCCTTTGCCGGGTTCGGCAAGCCGCATGCCCACGGCCGTGTCGACGTGAACGATGACGACACGCGAACCGGGCTTTGTCCGACTTGATTTCCGTGCGGCGGCCGACATGCGGCGGCGGTCCGCCCGCTTACGCTTGTTTCAAGTGCATTCGAATGCAATCAGAGGAGATCTCGATGAGCCGCTTCGATCCAGGGTCCAACGCCCACTACGAAATCCGCTACCAGCCGCTGTCCGGTCAAGGGCCGCAGCTCGCGTTTCCATGCGATGCACAAGGGCAAGTGCAGATCGATTCGCTGAGCGAACGGGCACGCGCCAATTACCTTTACGCACGTGCGGTGGTCGGCCGCGAGTACGCCGCGCCGGCCCTGTGCGCGTGCGAACTGTACTGACGCTGCGCCAAGGGCCCTAGGCGCGCCGTGCGTCGGCCAGGCACTGCAGGCGCAGTGCTGCCCAGCCGTCCGGCCCGAGCAAGCGCAGCGTGCGCATGTTGCTGTCGACGATCGTTTCGCTTTGCGGGAACGCCGCCACCGCGCGCGCGACGCTGTCTTCGCGCAGCAGGTGCAGGGTCGGGTAGGGCGATCGATTGGTGGCGTTCGTCACGTCGTCCGGCTCGGTGTCGGCGAAGCGGTAGTCGGGGTGAAAGCTCGCCACCTGCAGCACGCCTTCGTGGCCGAGCGCCGCGACGGCGGCCTCGGCGGCATCGAGAAAGTCGTTGAAGTCGACGAAATCGCCCAGCGCCCACGGATGGATCAGTAGCGTGGTGTCGATCTCGTCCGCCGGCGTGCCGGCCAGTCGCGTCAGTTCGTCGCACAAGGCGGCGAGCAGCCGGTCCGCATCGGTCGCATCGCTGACCACGTAGCGGATCTGGTTCTTGCTCTGCACCGCCTTCGCGAACGGGCACAGGTTCAGGCCGATCACCGCGCGATCCACCCAGGCGCGGGTCTGCGCGATGGCTTGTTCGGGCGTGGGGATCGTTTGCGCGGGCTTGACGGATCGCTCGAACACCAGCGTGAAGTTGTTGGCCGGCATCGCGACGCGCTCGCGCAGCGCCAGGCCGCACCGGGCGGCTTCGGCCACCACGTCGGCCAGTTGGCGCACGCCCCATGTCGCCTGGCGCGCGCGCAGGTCGGCGTCGAAGGCCAGGTTGCCTTCGGCGGGCGGTTGTCCGTCGATGAAGTACGGGCCGTAGGTCAGCAGCAGCCCGTCGCGGCTCAGGTGCTGCGCGGCGCCGCGCATCAACGCCGCGCACGTCGCCCACGGGGAGATGTGCAGCATGTTGGCGCAGTAGATGGCGTCGACGGTACCGATGCCGGCCCACGGCGTGTCCATCACGTCGAGTTCGATCGGCGCGCGCAGATTGGGCAAGCCGGCCGCCTCGACCCAGCCGGCAATCGACGCCCGTGCCGCGGCGTCGGGATCACTCGGCTGCCACGTCCAGCCCGGCAGTCCGGCGGCGAAGTGCACCGCGTGCTGGCCGGCGCCGGCGGCGATCTCCAACGCGGAGCCGCGTGGCGGCAGCAACCGCTGCAGCACCTCGAGGATCGGCTGCTTGTTTCGTTCGGCGGCGGGGCTGTGCTGGCGCTTGTCCATCCGGCGATGTTGCCATGCCTCTGGTGCAGTGTTTCGCACTGATCAGCACTTGTGGAGCCGCGACTTCGCCCCCGTGGCGGCGTTGCACATCCTCGCGATGCCACTTGGCATTGCTGCGGTTTGCGCCTTGCCACGAGGGCGAATCCGCTGGCCCATAAGCGCCGCTCAGTGCGAAACACTGCACTAGGGGGATCGCGTCCGCTCGTGTCAGCGCAATTCGTACAGAAGGTATGGCTGCAACCTTGCACTCCCGATCGGCGTACGTCCATGGCGACGGCGCCGGCCGCTGCCTACCCTTGGGCCAGGTGAAGCTCACGACACAGGAAGGACACCGTCATGAACAGCGATTCGATGCCCCTGAACACCGGCGCCCGCTTCGAGCTGCGATTCCAGTCGCTGTTCGACGAGGGCCGCGCCTATGCCTTTCCGTGCGACGCCGCCGGCTGCGTCGACATGGATTCGCTGAGCGAGCGCGCCCGCAGCAACTACCTCTACGCACGCACGGTGGTGGGGCGCGAGTTCCGCATGCCGGCCGTGCAGCCCGCGTCGCTGCACTGAACTCGCCGGCCCCCCACGCCTCATTCGTGGGGGTTGGGGCTGTCTCCCCTGCGATTGGGGGATGCAGGCAAGGCCGCCGCAGTGCCACGATGGTTCGACCATGAAAGGCCTGACGTTGCACTTCGCCGGCTGGTGGCCGTCACGGCCCAACTGGCGGCTGCGCGGCACGGCGGCGGCTCTCGCCGCGCTGATGAGCATGGGACTCGAAGCGCAGCAGCGCAAGTGGATCTTCCAGGCCGGGCTCGGCTCCGGCGCCGCCAGCACCGAAGAGGGCAACCCGGTGCTGCAGGACCAGTGGATCGAGTACCACTCCGCAGAAACGGGCGCGCCGGTCCGGCTTCATGCGGTGTGGCGTGGCCAGCCGCACCACGACGCGCCGGTGCTGCTGTACCTGCACGGCGCGCGATTCGACCTGCGCGGCAGCGTGCAACGCATGCAAAGCCTGCACGAGCTCGGCTTTGCCGTGCTCGCGATCGACTACCGCGGCTTCGGCCGCAGCACGAGCACGTTGCCGTCCGAGCGCACGGCCTGCGAAGACGCCTGCGCCGCCTGGCGCTGGCTCGCCGAGCACCATCCCGAGGCGCCGCGCTACATCTACGGCCATTCGCTGGGCGGAGCGATCGCAGTGCATCTCGCGGCCGAGGTCGACGACGCGGCCGGCCTGATCGTCGAAGGCACGTTCACCTCCATTCCCGAGGTGTTCGGCACGATGCGGTGGGGTTGGCTGCCGCTGCAGCCGCTGATCACCGAGCGTTTCGACTCCGCGCAGCGGCTGCCGCGTGTGCGCTCGCCGGTGCTGGTGGTGCATGGCAGCGACGACGAAACCATTCACCCGCAACTGGGCCGCGCGCTGTACGAGCGTGCGACCGCGGCAAAACGCTTTCTGCTGGTCGAGGGCGGTTCGCACCACGACACGCACGCCGTCGGACGCACGCAGCTGCGCGACGCGCTGCGCGAGCTGTTCGGTCTTTCGGTCTGACGCGGTTCAGAAAAGTCCGCAGCCGCCGATAACGATTCAAGCGGTCCATCGATGGGGCCGCCGTCGCAGCATGACCAAGCCCGACCCGCTCAAGAACAACGATCGCCGCGCCAAGCGCCCGGCCGGTGCCGGGTGGCTGCGCCCGCTGCGCTGGATCAAGCGCTTCTTTGCGCGCGACCTGAAGCTGGTGCGCCAGGGAGCCCACATCCGCGTCGGATGGGTCGAAACGGTCTGCCGCGAGGCCGACGTGCCGGCTCGGGCGGCACCTGTGGAGCCGCCCTCGGGCATGCAGGCCGAGCTGCGGGCGCTGATGAGCCGGCATGCCGACACGCGGCTGCTGATGCGCCACCTGGCGTTCGTCGAACGTGCGCTGCAGCTGAGCGGCCCCGAGGCGCTGCCCGGTTTGCCGCAGGAGGTGCTGCAAAAGGGCCTGGCGCAGCTCGAAAGCCTGGTGCGGGACTGGTCTTCGGCCGGTTTGGCCGAATTGCGCGTGCGCCTGGCCGACGCTCTCGACCTGCAACGCGGGTGTGACGCGAGTTTCGCGCCGACGAACAGCAAGCTCTCCGACTTTCACCTGCCGCAGCGTGTGCAGGTCTCCGACGCCACGCCGTCGGCCTTCGAGGAACTCGAGCAGATCTGGGCCGCCCACCGGCCCGACGTGGCGCCCGGCGGCAAGCAGACCCCGTCATAGCCGGGCCGCGAACCGGTACGATGCGGGCCCTTTCCACGCTCGCACGTTCGCACGTTCGCACTCCCCATGGCCGGAAGCAGCCTGCTCGCGCTCATCGACGACATCGCCAGCGTGCTCGACGACGTGGCGCTGCTCACCAAGGTGGCCGCCAAGAAGACCGCCGGCGTGCTCGGCGACGACCTGGCGCTGAACGCGCAGCAGGTGAGCGGCGTGGCGGTCGAGCGCGAACTGCCGGTCGTGTGGGCGGTCGCCAAAGGCTCGGCGATCAACAAGGTCATCCTCGTGCCGCTGGCGCTGCTGATCAGCGCCTTCGCGCCGTGGGCGATCACGCCGCTGCTGATGGTCGGCGGCGCGTTTCTCTGCTACGAAGGCTTCGAGAAGCTCGCGCACAAGTTCCTGCACAGCAAGGTGGAAGACGAGGCGCATCACACCGAGCTCGTGCAGGCGCTGACCGACCCGACCATCGACCTGGTGGCGTTCGAGCGCGACAAGGTCAAGGGGGCCGTGCGGACCGACTTCGTGCTGTCGGCGGAGATCATCGCGATCACGCTCGGTACCGTGGCGCAGGCGCCGTTCGGCACGCAAGTCGCCGTGCTGGTGGGCATCGCGGTGCTGATGACGATCGGCGTGTACGGGCTGGTGGCGGGGATCGTGAAGCTCGACGACCTCGGCCTGCATCTGAGCCGCCAGGCCGGCCGGTTTGTCCAGGCGATCGGCGCCGGCATCCTGAAGGCGGCGCCCTACCTGATGAAGGGTCTGGCCGTGGCCGGCACTGCGGCGATGTTCCTCGTCGGCGGCGGCATCCTGACGCACGGCGTGCCGGCGCTGCACCATGTCATCGAGAACTTCGCGCACGGCGCGGCGGCGCTGCCCGGTGTCGGCGGCGTGCTGGGCGCGCTCGCCCCCTTGCTCGCCGATGCGCTCGTCGGTGTGGCGGCCGGCGCGTTGGTGCTCGCCGCGGTGACCGCGGTCACGAAACTCGTGTCAGGCCGCAAGGCGCGGAGCGCCTAAGGGTGCGACTCGGCGAAGCGCTCGCGGAACCACCTGTCGAGCATCTGCTTCTCGTACGGCAGCGGCCCGTCGACGCGCCGGCTCGTGAACCGGTTCAAGTAGCCGAAGTCGGACACCGTTTCCGCGTCCGAGCGGATTTCGCGGCCGTCCGCATGCAGCGAATAGCGCAGGCTGATCCGCGGCGGATCGACCCAGTCCTTCATCACGCGAACCTCGTAGGCCGGGCCCGACAGCCAGCGCGTGCGCCCGGCGAGATCGATGTCCAGCACCTCGATCTTCAGCGTCTGTCCGTCGGCCAGGTGGCGCTGGCCGAGGGACTTCAGGTGCTGCTCGAGGGTCTGCAGCGTGGCCTCCTTGTCGTAGCGCGCGATGCCGGCATCGGTGAAAGGCACGCTGTCGATGAACGACACCTCGACGGTGCCTGCGGCGTGGGCCGCACCCGCGACGGCGAGGCAGGCCGCCGCGACAACCGAAGTCTTGATGCACATGAACGTCTCCTGGAGAGCCCGGGCAGGACGGGAGGCCCGGGCCATTGTGAGACCACCGGATGCCGCCCGTGCGATGCTTGCGGCGGCAACAGGGTTGTTGTCGCGCGCCGGAGCTCCGACCTACAGTGCGGCATGCAGAACGAACCACTCCCCCAACGCTCGCGGCCCGGTGGCCGTTGTCAGTTCTTTGCCGTGATGCTCGCCGCGGTGCTCGCCTGCGGCGCGGCCCATGCCCAGTCATTGAAGCCCGTCACGCTGGCGCGAGGGCTGTCCCACCCGTGGGGCCTGGCCTTCCTGCCGTGGTTCGAGCAGGACGGCCGCATGCTGGCCACCGAGCGGCCGGGGCGAATGCGGATCGTCGACACGCGCGGCGGCAAGGGCGAACCCCTCGCCGGCCTGCCGGCCGTGGACGCGCGCGGCCAGGGCGGCTTGCTCGACGTGGCGCTCGACCCGAAGTTCGCGGAGAACCGGTTCGTCTACTGGAGCTATTCCGAGCCGGCCGACGGCGGCAACAGCACCGCAGTCGCCCGCGGCAAGCTGGAGAGTTCGGGCCTGCAGGGCCGGCTCGCCGACGTGCAGGTGATCTTTCGCCAGGCGCCTCGCTTCGCGAGCACCGCCCACTTCGGCTCGCGGCTGGTCTTCTCGCGCGATGGTCGGCTCTTCATCACGCTGGGCGACCGATTCTCGCGCCGCGACGACGCGCAGACGCTGGACAACCATCACGGCAAGGTCGTGCGCGTGGAGACCGACGGCGGCATTCCGGCCGACAACCCCTTCGTCGGCCGGGCCGGCGCGAAGCCCGAGATCTGGAGCTTCGGCCACCGCAACGTGCAGGGCGCCGTGCTGCATCCGCAGACCGGCGAGCTGTGGACCCACGAACACGGCCCGCAAGGCGGCGACGAGGTCAATCTGACCCAGGCGGGGCGCAACTACGGCTGGCCGGTGATCACTTACGGCGCAGAATACGGCAGCGGCCGCAAGATCGGCGAGGGGACCGTCAAGCCGGGCATGGAGCAGCCGCTGACCCGCTGGGTGCCGTCGATCGCGCCGAGCGGCATGGCCTTCCTGACCAGCGATCGCTATCCGGGCTGGCAAGGCAGCCTGTTCGTCGGCGCGCTGCGCGCCCAGCTGCTGGTTCGGCTGGAGCTCGACGGCCGGCGCATCGTGAAGGAGGAACGCTTGCTGCAGGACTTCGGCCAACGCATACGCGACGTGCGGCAGGGCCCCGACGGGTGGCTCTACCTGCTGACCGACAGCGACGACGGGCGCATCGTGCGCCTGGAGCGCTGAACGGATGCCGATGCAGCCCGACGCGATTCCCGTCAAGACGCCGCAAGGCCACGACGAACTGCGCCAGCGTACGCTGAAGCTAGGGCAGCGCCATCGAACGGTCCTGTTCCTGATCGACGGCCGCCGGCCACTCGGTGAAGTGCTGAGCCTGGCCGAGCAAGCGGGTGCGGCCGCCAGCCATTTCGACGAGCTCGTGCAGTTGGGGCTGGTCGAACTGCCGGTCGAGGCGTTGCCGGAGCCGGTCAGCGCGAGCGTGCCGCTGGAGGAGCCGACGGCCGAGGATGCCGAGGCGCCGGCGGCAGCGGAGGAGCCGGTGCAAGCCCATGAGCCGGAACTTCAGCAGCTGGTCGTGCCTCCGGAAGAACCGGCTGCCGTGCCGCCGCAGCTGCATCAGCACGAGCAGCTGCAGCCGTCGTCGCCGCCGCTGCCCTCCGCCGCCCCAGCGCTGCGCGGCATCGACGTCGCGCAGCCCCATCCGGAGCCGAGCGAGGACGATCTGCTGCAGCAGGTCCGCGAGCTGCTGACCGACAGCCTGCGGCTCGACGCCCCGCTGTTCAGCGCACGCACCTTCGTGCGCGTGCGCAGCGCGCAGTCGGCCGCCGAGCTGATCGCGCTCGCATGGGAAATCGAGAACCACCTGACCCGCGCGCGCCACCCGCGACGCGAGTTGCTCAGCCTCGAACGGGCACGGGAGCTGCTCGGCCTCGGCAACACACGCGCAGCGGACGAAAGCCGCCCGGGTCGGGTCGACGAGTAGGATCGCCCCGCCGGCCTGCTCCCGCCCCGATCTCGGCATAGAGAGCCGAGCACAAAGGTCCCCGCGGCTCGATCCTTGCTAGCCGCTCCTGGCCCCTCGCGGTTGCCGACCGTGACACGGCTCGACGCCGCGGGCCGGTACACTCGCGCCCTTTCAGGCATAGACATCCCATGGCTGTCGCACCCCCCAGCGCCCACGTCCCGATCTTCGATCTTCGAAGTGCTTCCCTGACCCTCGTGGCGCTCGTGCTGAAGACCTCCGACCTGGCGGTGCTGGCGAAGGAGCTGGAGCGCCGCTTCGTCGAGGCGCCGAACCCGTTCGAGCGCGAGCCGGTGGTGCTTGACCTCGGCACCCTCGCTGAAAGCGGCGACACGGTCGATTTCGCGGCACTCATTGCGCTGCTGCAGCGGCACGAGATCCACGCGATCGGCGCCAAGGGCGGCAGCCCCGCGCAGATGGCGGCCGCGGCGGCCGCCGGGCTGATCGAAGCACCGGAAACAATTCCCGTCGCCCGCCCCGAGCCGAAACCGGCGGCCGCCGCGAAGGAGCCGGTGCAAGAAATACAAGCGCCGGCATGGCGCCCCGCGCTCGTCGTCGACAAGCCGCTGCGTTCGGGCCAGCAGGTCTACGCGAAAGGTGGCGACCTGGTGGTGCTCGCCGCCGTGAACTTCGGCGCCGAGGTGCTCGCCGATGGCCACATCCACGTCTACGCGCCGCTGCGCGGCCGCGCCGTGGCCGGGGCGCGCGGCAATGTCGACGCGCGCATCTTCAGCACCTGCATGGAGCCGCAGCTGGTGTCCATTGCCGGCACCTACCGAACCATCGACACCGCCTTGCCGGCCGATGTGGCCGCGAAGCCGGCGCAAGTCCGTCTCGCCGGCGACAAGCTGGTCATCGAGGCGTTGAAACTCTGACGAACAGAAAGGACCCGCATCCGATGAGCAGAATCATCGTCGTGACCTCCGGCAAGGGAGGCGTCGGCAAGACCACCACCAGCGCGAGCTTCGCATCGGGCCTTGCGCTCGCCGGCCACAAGACGGCCGTGATCGACTTCGACGTCGGCCTGCGCAATCTCGACCTCATCATGGGCTGCGAGCGGCGCGTGGTCTACGACCTGATCAACGTGATCCACAACGAAGCCAACCTGAACCAGGCGCTGATCAAGGACAAACAAAGCGACAAGCTCTACGTGCTCGCGGCCTCGCAGACGCGCGACAAGGACGCGCTGACGCAGGACGGCGTGGAGCGCGTGCTGAAGGACCTCGGCGAGATGGGCTTCGAGTTCATCGTCTGCGACTCGCCTGCCGGCATCGAGACCGGCGCGCTGATGGCGATGCACTTCGCCGACGAGGCGCTGATCGTCACCAACCCCGAGGTGTCGTCGGTGCGCGACTCCGACCGCATCCTCGGGATCCTCGGCTCCAAGACCAAGCGCGCGATCGAAGCCAAGGAGCCGATCAAGGAGCACCTCTTGATCACGCGCTACAACCCGAGCCGTGTCGAAGGCGGGCAGATGCTGTCGCTGGACGACATCCAGGAGATCCTGCGCACGCCGCTGATCGGCGTGATCCCCGAGTCGGAAAGCGTGCTCGACGCGTCGAACCAGGGCTTGCCGGCGGTGCATCTGAAGGGCACCGACGTGTCGGAGGCCTACAAGGACGTCGTCGCGCGTTTCCTCGGCGAGGAGCGCCCGATGCGTTTCATCGAAGCGACCAAGCAGGGCTTTCTGAAGCGCCTGTTCGGCGGGAGGTAAGCGATGTCCTTGCTGTCCTTCCTGCTCGGCGAGAAGAAGAAGACCGCGAACGTGGCCAAGGAGCGCCTGCAGATCATCCTCGCCCACGAACGCAACGACCGCTCGCGCCGGCCCGACTACCTGCCGGCGCTGCAGCGCGAGCTCGTTGCGGTGATTTCCAAGTACGTTTCGATCAAGCCCGACGACATCAAGGTGCACCTGGAACGCCAGGACAACCTCGAGGTGCTGGAGGTGAAGATCGAGCTGCCCGAGGCGGCGCGCTGAGCCGCGTGCTCAGCGCCCCGCGATGCCGAGCAGCTCCACTTCGAACTGCAGCGTCGCGTTCGGCGGAATGAGGCCGCCGCCGGCGCCGCGTTCGCCATAGGCAATGGGGGCGGGGCAGGTGAGCTTGGCCTTGCCGCCGACCTTCATGCGCTGCACGCCCTCGGTCCAGCACTTGATCACGCGGTTGAGCGGAAATTCGGCCGGTGCGTTGCGGCTGTAGGAGCTGTCGAATTCGCGGCCGTCGGGGAAGGTGCCCCGGTAGTGCACCTTGACCTTGTCGGTCTCGGCGGGGCTCGCACCGCTGCCTTCTTTCAACGAGCGGTAGACGAGGCCGCTGTCGGTGACGACCGCGCCCGGTTCCTTGGCCGCTGCGGCGGTCGCGTCTGATTGCGCCGATGCGGCGGGAATGGCGAGCGACAACAGGGCGGCGATGCACAGCGCAAGCTTCACGGCGGGTCTCCGGGGTGGTGAAGGCGCGATCTTCGCTCAACCGCGAGATGGGTACCATGCGCGGGTCAAGCTCTCGAGCCGCATGCCATGAGAATCGCATCCGCTTTCCACCTTCTTGCGTTTGCCTTGTCGTGCGTGACCCTGGTTGCCTGCGGAGGGGGCGGAAGCAGCTCGCCGGAGCCGCCCGACAGCCCGGAGCCGACCGCCGACTTCGGTGCGGTGCTCGTCAGCAAAGTGGCGCGCACCGGCGTGGCCGGCACCTGGGGCTATGTCGCGCCGGACGGCTCCCGCTATGCCTTGATGGGCACGGCGGCCGGCGTGCTGGTGCTCGACCTGCGCGACCCGGCGAACCCGCGGGTGGTCGACGAAGTGGCCGGCCCGACGAACACCGGCGCGCCGGGCATCTACTGGCGCGAGATGCGGGTCTACGGGCAACACGCCTACGTCGTCTCGGAGCACACCAACTTTCGCGGCGGCATCATGATCCTCGACTTGTCGGGCTTGCCGGATTCGGTGCGCTTCGTCCGCAGCGTCACGCCGCAGGACGGGCGGCTGCCGGCGCACACGCTGGACATCGACGTGGCGCGCGGGCTCTTGTACCTGCAGCGCGAGGGCAACGGGGCGGCGCCTCACGGCGGCGGCCGCGATGCCACGGCCTTGCACCATGGGGCCGGGTCGGAGAAACCGGCGCATCCGGTGGGCGACGCGGACCACGGCTCGATCGAGATCTGGGACCTGTCGGCGGACCCGGAGAATCCGCGCTATGTGGCCACGTTCAACCGCAACCGCAGCGTGCACGACATGACGGCGGTCGGCGATCGGGTCTACGTCGCCGAAGGCAATGCGAGCAGCTTTTCGGTGTGGGATGTGAGCGAAGTCGCCGCACCGTCGCTCATCGTTCGCTGGTCGGTGGAGGCGGGTCGTTTTACGCACAACATCTGGCCAAGCGGCGACGGCAGCTTCGTCGTCACGACCGAAGAGTATCCGGTCGGCTTGCCGGCGCGGGTTTGGCAACTCGACGGCAGTGCGCCGCCGCTGCTGCTGTCGGAATTCAAGATCGGCAGCGGCACGCCGCACAACGTGGTGATGGAAGGCCGCATGGCCTACCTGAGCCACTACACCGAAGGCGCAGTGGCGGTCGACCTGGGCGATCCGGCCGATCCGCAGGTGGTCGCGCGGCTGGACACCAACCCGTACGAAGGCGCGGCGCTGGCGGGATGCTGGGGCGTCTACAAGTTCCCCGGCGAGCCGCTGATGGTCTGCAGCGACATCGACCACGGGTTCCACCTGATCGAACTTGCGCCGTGATCGCCGGCAAATCCGGCGCTACCATCGGCCATGGTCGAAAATGCGTTCGCCATCGTCATGGTGGCCATCTGTGGGGTCTTCATTGTCCGGGAGATGATCGGCGAGCGCCGGCGCGACCGGCTCGACACGGCGGCGCAGCGCATCTGGCACGCTTGCCGGCGCACGGCACGCCGCATCTACGGCTGGCGATCGCAGCGCAAGAACGCAGCCGACACCGCCGAAGAGGCAATACGCCGTGCGCGCACGAAGGTCGAACGCGACGGCAACGTCATTCGACCCGAATCCTTCCGCGGCCCACGCGACCCGCAAGATCCACGCAATCTGCATTGAGCCGACGGAGCGAAGCACTTATGAAATCGTGCAGCGCAGTCGGCTCGCTCGGAGGCCAGCCTGCAAAAGCCTCGCAGCCTCTGAGCGGATGACGCGCAGCCTCGCCTCTGCACCGCGACGCGGCAGAACTTTCGGCTGGCCAACACGCTTCGCGGCGTGGCTGGGCGTTCTCGCGCCGGCTGCGGTGCTCGCGCAGTCACCTGCCGCCCCGTTGTCCGCGGAACCCGGAGCCGGCCGCCCGAAATGGGAAGCCGGGCTCGTGATCGGCGGCGGACACGTGGCCGACTATCCGGGCGCCGACCAGAGCCACACACGCGGGCTCGTCGCCCCGGTGTTCATTTACCGCGGGCCCGTGCTGCGCGTGGACGCCGGCGGCATCCACGGCCGGCTGCTGAACACGCCGGACTGGGAATTCGACCTGACCGGTAATGCCGCCTTCAATGCGCGCTCGAACGATGCTCGGGCCGGCATGCCGGGTCTCGACTACCTGTTCGGCGTCGGACCGCAGCTCATCTACAAGGGACTGCGGCGCCGGCTCGGGGGGCCGACGCTGCATCTGAAGGCCCGTTCGGTGTTCTCCACCGACTTCCACCGCATCAACGGCCGTGGCGCCACCTTCAACCCGGAAGTGCGCTGGCGCCTGCAGCCGCTGGCCGGTTCGCCGGTGCTGCTGACGCTGTCGGTGGAACCCAGCTGGGCCACTGAATCGCTTCAGCGGTATTTCTACGAGGTGCAGCCGGGCGATGCCACGCCGCAGCGGCCGGCGTACACGGCGCGCGCCGGCTACCTCGGTACGCAGCTGGCGCTCAGCCTGAGCCACCAGCGCAGCGACAGCCTGGAGTGGTTCTTCACGGCGCGGGCGCTGTCGCTGCACGGGGCGGCGAATGCCGACAGCCCGCTGATGCGCGCCAGCACCAATTTCAGCATCGGCGCGGGCATCGTCTGGACCCCGTGGCGCAGCCAGGCGCGTGCGGCGGATTGAGAGGCTGAGAGTCTTTCGATCATGCCCGCTCATCACGCCAGAAGGCGCCCGCTCGTCGTTGCAAATGCTCGACTGAGCTTGTCGAAGGCGACCGATCATCGTGAGCCTGTCGAACGACATAGCCCGAGCTATGGCTGTGCTTTGCGCCTGGATCGGCCACCTTCTGGCGCGCTGCTCGGGCACGCTCGAAAAACTCTCAGCCTCTGAGCTGGCCGGCGCTGTCACAAAAAAACCGCTACCGCACTGCAGCAATCGTGGCCTATGATTCGGCGCAAATGGTGCGGAAAGCGCTTTCAAGGTGCTTCCGTCCGTCACAACACGTGATACCGGCGTGGACCCCGACAGGGGGCCGGTGTCCCAGAAGAGGTGAGTCGATGCGTACAGTTGCTGCCCGACCGCGGTGGGGTGCCGCCGCTGCGGAATCCTCCGGAATCGCCATTTCGGGTCAGCACGCTGACTGCCGCTTTCGCCTTTGCTTCGATTCGCTGCACGACGCCAGCTGCGTGTTCACCTTCCCTTGCGATGCGGCTGGGCGGGTCGATCTCGACAGCCTGAGCGACGAAGCGCGCCTCGACTACCTGTACGCCCGGATGGTGATCGGGCGCGTGTTCCGCGCGCCGGTCGTCCGCGAACGCTGACCGGTGCGCCGGCGGGTTGCGCCGGCCTCTCCCCTTCGTCAGCCCGGCGGCGCGGCTCGTTGCGCGATGGCGCTCGACCCCATGGCGCCGCGAGCGCGTTGCAGCGCCGCCGCGGCGCGGTCGAACCCGTCCTGGTACTGCTGGCGCGTGATCGTGTTGTCCCTGAGGGCGCTGCACAGCGACCTCAAGCGCAATTCGTGGATCGCACCCTCCTGCTCGGCCTCCACCATCGCTGCGCCGTGAATCCGGCCGGCCGCCTGCAGCCGACGGGCCTCGGCGCTCAGGGCGCTGCCCAGCGATCTGGCGGCGTCGTATCCGGCGCATTCGGGCCGCGACATGTTGTCGTAGCCGGCCTTCGCCGCGCGGACCGCCAGGGCCACGCAGCCGGTGCCCAGCAGAGGGAAGCAGACGGCGAACAGGAGCAGGGCGGCGCGGAGGGTCGTCATGGCGCAAGGGCTTTTTCGTTGCCGCGCGATCATCTCACGGTGACGACCCTGGCCAGAGGCCGTCCGACCGGGTGCGCCGGCCGTTCAGAGATGGCGCGTTTGCGCAGGCGCGTTTCACCCGTTGTCGTGGCGTCCGTCCATGTAGGTCACCAGTGCGTTCGCCAACTCAGCCATCAGTAGACGACCACCGAGCGGATCGACTCGCCGCGCTCCATCAAGTCGAAGCCGTCGTTGATCCGGTCCAGCGGGAGCCGGTGCGTGATCAACTCGTCGATGTGAATCTTGCCGTCCATGTACCAGTCGACGATCTTCGGCACGTCGGTGCGGCCGCGCGCGCCGCCGAAGGCCGAGCCCAGCCAGCGCCGCCCGGTGACGAGCTGGAACGGACGCGTGCTGATCTCGGCGCCCGCTTGGGCCACGCCGATGATCACGCTCTGGCCCCAGCCCTTGTGGCAGCACTCCAGCGCCTGGCGCATCGTCGTCGTGTTGCCGATGCATTCGAAGCTGTAGTCCGCACCGCCGCCGGTGAGCTGCACGACAGCATCGACGACGTTGTCGACGTCTTTAGGGTTGATGAAGTGCGTCATGCCGAAGCGCCGGCCCATCGCCTCGCGCGCGGGGTTCAGGTCGATGCCGACGATCTTGTCCGCGCCGACCATCTTCGCGCCCTGGATCACGTTGAGCCCGATGCCGCCGAGGCCGAACACGACGACGTTGGCGCCGGCTTCCACCTTCGCGGTGAAGAGCACCGCCCCCACGCCGGTCGTCACGCCGCAGCCGATGTAGCACGCCGTGTCGAACGGCGCATCGGCGCGGATCTTCGCGAGCGCGATCTCCGGCACGACGATGTAGTTGCTGAAGGTCGACGTGCCCATGTAGTGCAGTATCGGCTTGCCGTCGAGCGAGAAGCGGCTGCTGCCGTCGGGCATCAGCCCGCGCCCCTGGGTCGAGCGAATCTGCTGACACAGGTTGGTCTTGCGCGAGAGGCAGAACTTGCACTGCCGGCACTCCGGCGTGTACAGCGGGATGACATGGTCGTCGCGCTGCAGCGTCGTAACGCCGGGGCCGACGTCGACCACGACGCCGGCGCCTTCATGGCCGAGGATGGCCGGGAACAATCCCTCGGGGTCGGCCCCCGACAGCGTGTAGTGATCGGTGTGGCAGATGCCGGTAGCCTTGATCTCGACCAGCACCTCGCCGGCGCGGGGACCGTCCAGGTCGACAGTTTCGATCGTGAGCGGCGAGCCGGCCTTCCAGGCGACAGCGGCTTGGGTCTTCATCGGTGGGGCTCCTTTGAGCGGGAGTATGTCTGCGCCAACGACTGGCGGGGAGGCCTGCGATCGAAAGTGCTCATGCTCGAGACCGGCATCCGCCAGCCCGAAGCGCTGGCCATGTACGAGCGCCTGGCTTTCGGCCCCGCGGGCCCTTCGCCGGCTACGGGGACGACCCGCTGAGCGTGTTCATGGAGAAGAACGTCGACATGCCCCGAGCGGCCGGTCGAAGTCAAGCCTTGTGAGGTCGGAACAAGAATCGGCTCAAGTCTTCTCTCTTGCTGCCACCGGAACCTTGGCACCGAACGCATCGGCGAGCCTCTTCGCATCGCGCGCCGCCTGCCGCAGCGCTCGTTTCAAGACAGGGCGCGGGGGGGTCAAGAGCGGCTTGTCGCTCGGCCGGCCAGACGTTGGATGCTTTGCCATGCTCGTTCGTCCTCTACAGTGAGCTGACTGCCATTATGCGAGGCAATCAAGCGGGCTTCGCCTTCGTTTGAGTTGTCGAAGATCATCCACTCGTCAGCGAGCGGTTGATACAGAGGATGGGCTCCGCATGCGTGGTCTTCCCCGCGCCGTTCGGACCGGCAAACACCACGACTCGCGGGGCCGGCTTCCTCATCTGCCTACTTCGCCCAACCGTCCTTCAAGCCGGTGATCTTGTTGAGCACCGGCGCGCCGGCGCTGTGATCGTGGCGCTCGGTCACGAAGTAGCCGTGGCGCTCGAACTGGAACCTTTCGTCGCGGACGGCACGGCCCACTGACGATTCCACATAGCCGCTGACGACCTTCTTGCTGTTCGGATTGAGCAGCTCGAGAAAACCGGTGCTGCCGGCGTCGGGCTGCGCTTCGGTGAAGAGGCGGTCGTAGAGCCGGATTTCGGCTTCCAGTGCATCGTGCACGCCGAGCCACGTGATCGTTCCTTTCACCTTCACCGCATCGGCGCCGGGCGTGCCGCTCTTCGTGTCGGGCACCAGTCGTGCCAGCACCGCGCTGACCTCACCCGACGCGTCCTTCTCGGCGCCGGTGCACTCGACGACGTAGCCGTATTTCAGCCGCACCTTGTTGCCGGGGAACAGCCGGAAGAACCCCTTGGGCGGCGTCTCGGCGAAGTCGTCGCGCTCGATCCAGACCTCGGGCCCGAGGCTGAAGCTGCGCGTGCCGAGTTCGGGCCGCTGCGGGTGGGCCGGCGCCGTGCAGGGCTCGCGGTGCGCGGCGCTGCCGAACACTTCGGACCAGTTCGTCAGCTTCAGCTTCAGCGGGTCGAGCACCGCCATCGCGCGTGGCGCCTTGCCTTCCAGATCGTCGCGCAGCGCGATGTCCAGCGCCGAATAGTCGATCCAGCCGCCCGCCTTGCTGACGCCGCTGCGCTCGGCCATCAGCTTCAGGCTCTCGGGCGTGTAGCCGCGGCGGCGCAGGCCCACGAGCGTGGGCATGCGCGGATCGTCCCAGCCGTTCACATGGTCTTCGTCGACCAGCTGCTTCAGCTTGCGCTTGCTGGTGACGATGTAGGTGAGGTTCAGCCGCGCGAACTCGTATTGGTGCGGCAGCGCGAAGACGTTCGGATGCTCGCCGTCGAGCGCATGCGCGAGCAACGGCGTGAACTGCGTGGCCTCCTGCTTCAGCAGCGCAAAGAACGGCGGCAGGTCGTGCAGCACGCGGCCGCTGTCATGGTCCCAGCGCTGGAACAGCGCGCGCATCTTCGCCTCGGCGTCGCTCGCGAACAGCTTGGCCGCATGGTTGTGGCAGTGCAGCGCGAACTCCTTGCCGGCCTCGATGCCTTCACCCTCGATCTTCTCGATGAGCTGCCGGGCGCGCTGGAACTGCGGCTCGCGCAGGATCGGCACGATGCGCTCCAGTGTCCAGTCGTAGAACGGCCGCTGGTCCTCGAACTCCAGCGTACAGATGCTGTGGGTGATGTTCTCGAGCGCGTCTTCGATCGGGTGCGCGAACGAGTACATCGGGTAGATGCACCAGGTGTCGCCGGTGTTGTGGTGCGTGGCACGCTTGATGCGGTAGATCGCCGGGTCGCGCAGGTTGATGTTGGGATGCGCCATGTCGATCTTCGCGCGCAGCACCATCGCGCCATCGGGGTGCTTGCCGTCGCGCATCTCGCGGAATCGACGCAGGTTGTCTTCCGGCGTGCGGGTGCGGTGGGCGCTGTCGCGGCCCGGCGTGGCGAAGTCGCCGCGGTTCATGCGCATCTCGTCGGCGGTCTGCTCGTCGACGTAGGCGTGGCCGGTCTCGATCAGGTACTCGGCCGCGCGGTACATGAAGTCGAAGTAGTTGCTGGCGTAGTAGAGGTGGCTGCTGCCGTGGGCTTCCCAGTCGAAGCCGAGCCACTTGACCGCCTCGACGATCGCGTCGACGTACTCCTGCTCTTCCTTTTCGGGGTTGGTGTCGTCGAAGCGCAAGTGGCACACGCCGCCGTAGTCGCGGGCCAGTCCGAAGTTCAGCCAGATGCTCTTCGCATGGCCGATGTGCAGGTAGCCGTTGGGCTCGGGCGGAAAGCGGGTGCGGATCTTCGCCGGGTCGGGCTCGCCTTGTTCATGCTGCGATGCGTCGCCCGGCGTGCCGCTCCACTTGCGGCCGGCGTAGCTGCCTTGGGCCAGGTCGCGCTCGACGATCTGGCGCAGGAAATTGCTCGGCTTGGCGTCGGGCGCCGACGGGGTTTCGTTCTTCGCGGACGTCATGGGAGGCAGCGGCCTTCGAGGTGTGCGGTTCATTCTATCGGCGGGAAACGGCACCGCAGCAACCTGTCTTTACCTTGGAGCTCGGGCGATTCGTCAACCGCCGCGGCTGCATCGCGCGTTGTCTCCGGGCGCACACCGATGCGCAGAAACGGAGCAACTCGTGAAGAAGCACATCGCCGTCGTCCTGGCCACCGCCGCCTGCGCCCTGGCCACCGGCGCCGCCCGGGCCGCGGACGTCCACTGGTCCATCGGCATCAACCTGCCGCCCATCGGCACCGTCGTCTCCAACGCCCCTGTCTACCACCGGCCGCCGCCGGTGTATGCGGCGCCGCCGCCGGTCGTCTACCTGCCGCCGCCGCGCGTCGTGTACCGTCCCGTCCCCGTCGTCTACGCGCCGCCTCCGCCGGCGTACTACTACGCGCAGCCACCTGTGGTCGTCTACGGCAAGGGCCACAAGCATCACCATCACAAGGCGCATTGGCGCGACCGCAACCGCGATGGCCGGTACGACGACTACGGCTACTACCGCGACGGACGCTGGGTGAGGCTCGATCCTCGCCGCCACCGCCACGACTGACGCTCCCGGGCCGCGATCGCGGCCCTTTTCGCGCTCGCCGTCACTGCCGCTTGCGCAGGCGCTCCACCTCGTCGCGCAGCATGCGGTCCTTCAGCCCATCGCCTTGCAGGCCGATGAAGGTCACGAGGCCGTGGATGGCCAAGCCCAGTCCCCAACCCCACAGCGGCCACACGCTCCACCGGTCCCCGCCGGTGACGTTGTTGATGACGAACAGGCCGGTGTTGACAAGGACGAAGACGAGAGCGTGTGTAAAGAATCCGATCTTCATGCCGACGCGGCGGCGGGCGCGGCGTTCGAGGTCGTGGTCGGGGTTGCTCATCGTGACGTGCTCGCGGTGGTTGGTCGATGGGGGACTTTAGGCGGCACGCGTGCGAATCGGAAGCGGGACGCGACGAAACGACGCTCCCGGGGGTGAAACGGCGTCCGCACGGCGCGAGTCGACGCGGCGGGCGTCCTTGCGATAATCGCTCATGACCCCACCGACTCCGCCGATGACGATCGACCACGACGTGCTGCCGCCGCACGCACCGCTGAACGAGTACTACGGCGACGAAGCCGAGCATCAGCAGTTTCTGCGCCGCATCTTCGACGAGACCGCGCCGGACTACGACCGGATCGAAGGCGTTCTCGCGTTCGGCTCCGGCCCTTGGTATCGCCGCAAGGCGCTCGAGCGGGCTGGGCTGGCCGAAGGCGCGCAGGTGCTCGATGTGGGCATCGGAACCGGCCTGGTGGCCCGCGAGGCGCTGCGTCTCATCGGTCCGAAGGGCCGGCTCGTCGGGGTCGATCCGAGCGCCGGCATGATGCGCGAGGTGCAGCTGCCGGGCGTGGAACTGGTCCAGGGCTTCGCCGAAAAGTTGCCGCGCGAAGACGCCAGCAGCGACTTCCTCAGCATGGGCTATGCGTTGCGCCACATCAGCGACCTGAGCGCGGCCTTTTCCGAGTTCCATCGCACGCTGCGCCCGGGTGGACGGCTGCTGGTACTCGAGATCACCCGTCCGAAAGGGCGCATCGCCACCGCGTTGCTGAAGGGCTACATGCGCGCCGTGGTGCCGGTGATCGCCCGCGTGGTCGGGCGCCGGCACGACACCGCCGAGCTGTGGCGCTACTACTGGGACACGATCGAGGCCTGCATTCCACCCGAAGCGGTCATGTCGGCCCTGCGGGCGGCCGGATTCGGTGACGTGAAGCGCCATGTCGAGCTGGGCATCTTCTCCGAATACACCGCCGTCAAGCCCGCACCGGATCAGGAGCCTGCATGAATTTGCCACCGATACCCCAACCACCCGAGGAGCATTGCGATGTGCTCGTGATCGGCGGCGGGCCGGCCGGCTCCACCGTCGCAGCCCTGCTGGCCCAGCAGGGCCGCGACGTCGTGCTGCTGGAAAAGGCGCATCACCCGCGATTTCACATCGGCGAGTCGCTGCTGCCGGCCAATGTGCGGCTGTTCGAACGCCTGGGCGTGCGCGAGCAGGTCGAGAAGATCGGCATGCCCAAGTTCGGCATCGAGTTCGTGTCGCCCGATCACGAGCACCGCAGCTACCTCGAGTTCGCCGACGCCTGGGACAAGACCATGCCCTATGCCTGGCAGGTTCGCCGGTCCGAACTCGACGAGTTGCTGTTTCGCCATGCCGGCACGCGCGGCGCACGCACGCTCGAGGGTTGCCGGGTGCGCGAGGTGTCCTTCGACGATGATGGAGCGACCGTGGAGGCCGAGTTGGACGACGGCGCGCGGCGCCGCTGGAAGGCGCGTTTCGTCGTCGACGCGTCGGGCCGCGATACGGTGCTGGCGAACAAATTCCGCTGCAAGGAGAAAAATCCGGCGCACAACAGCTCCGCACTCTTCGGGCACTTCACCGGCGCCGAGCGCCTGCCCGGCCGCAAGGAAGGCAACATCAGCATCTGCTGGTTCCAGCACGGCTGGTTCTGGTTCATTCCGCTGGCCGACGGCACGACCAGCGTGGGCGCCGTCTGCTGGCCCTACTACCTGAAGTCGCGCGAGAAGCCGCTGAAGGAGTTTTTCGCCGACACCATCGCGCTGTGCCCGGTGCTGGCACAGCGGCTCGCGGGCGCCACGCTGGTCGACGACGCGGTGCATGCGACCGGCAACTACTCCTACATCAGCAGCCGCAGCGGCGGCGAGCGCTACCTGATGCTCGGCGATGCCTTCACCTTCATCGACCCGATGTTCTCTTCGGGCGTGTACCTCGCGATGCAAAGCGCTTTCGAAGGCGCCGAGGTCGTCGCCACCTGTCTGGACCGCCCGTCCGAAGGCGCACGGGCGCGCAAGCGCTTCGAGGCGACGATGCGCAAGGGGCCGCGTGAGTACTCGTGGTTCATCTACCGCGTCACCAACCCGACGATCCGCGAGATGTTCATGTACCCTGCCAACCCGCTGCGGGTCAAGGAAGCGCTGCTCTCGCTGCTGGCCGGCGACCTGTACGGCAGGACGCCCATCGCGGCCTCGCTGCTGGCGCTCAAAGGCATCTACTACATGATTTCGCTGAAGAACCTGCGGCGTTCCTTCAAAGGCTGGAGGCAGCGTCGCTACAACATCCGGGAGATGGGGCCGCTCAAGGGCGAAACCATCGTCGAGGCGAAGTGAAGGGGTCTCTCGATGCTGCGGTGCCGGCGCTGACCGTCAGGCGCCTGCCGCCGTCCGAGTGGTCCGCGCTCGCCGATGGCACGCGCGCCACGCTGGGCAGCCTGGTCTACGGGGTGCTCGACGCTGCGCATGCGAAGGCCAGCGGCGCTGACGCGGTGCACGCCACCGTGCTGTCGCCGGCGGGACCGATGGTGGACGCATGGTGCAGCGACGGACCGCTCGTATCCGGCCGATGCGGGGACGTGCACTGGCGGCACAACAGCCATTGGCTCTACGGCGCGATCGAACTGGACGAGACCGTCGAGCGCGAAGGGCTCGCTGCGTTGGCGCAACGCGCCTACGGCGACGTCTTCGCCACGCTGGACCGGACCGGCTTTGCGCACCCGTTGCGGCTGTGGAACTACCTGCCCGGCATCAACGCCGATGGAGGTGGGATGGAGCGCTACCGCCAGTTCAACAGCGGCCGCCAGATCGCCTTCCGCGGCGCTGGACGCTCGGCTTTCGACGGCCCCCCGGCGGCCTGTGCGATCGGCACGCGCGCGGGACCGTTCTGCGTGCGCTTCCTTGCCGGGCGTGTGCCGGCGGTCCCGCTCGAGAACCCGCGCCAGGTGCCGGCCTATCGCTACCCGGCCGAATACGGTCCGCGCAGCCCGACCTTCTCGCGCGCCGCACTGGTCGATGTGGGAGCAGGGCAGTTGGCACTGCTCATCTCGGGCACGGCGAGCATCGTCGGCCACATGAGCATGCACGCGGGCGACGTGGCGGCGCAAACGCGCGAGACGCTTGTCAACCTGCAGGAAGTCATCGCGGTCGCCCAGGCACGCGGCACGGCGCGTTTCGATCTGTCGACGCTGGAATGCGTCGTCTACGTGCGCCACGCCGAGCACCTGCCGCAGATCCGGACCGTACTGGAAGGCGCCGTGGGGGCGCAGGCTCGCGCCGTGCAAACGGCGGTCTACCTGGAGGCGGATATCTGCCGTTCCGACCTGCTGATAGAAATGGAAGCACACGCGATGGCACCGGGAAGGATGCTGACGTGATCGGCGGTCGCTGCCGGTTCGGCCTATGACCTTGCTGCTGCACGCGCAGCTGCTGCTGCTCGGCCTGCTCTCGCTCGGCTGGAACCTGATCGCGATGCTGCTGCATCCCGTGCTTCCGCGCGAGCGCGCCCTCAAGGTCGGTCGCGCGGCGATCGCTCGTGTCTATTCGATCTGCTGGTACGTGGCGGCTCTGACCGGGATGCTGAAGATCGAATCCAAGGTTCTCGACGTGCTGCGCGACGAGCCCCGGCTGATCGTCGTCGCCAACCATCCGAGCATGCTCGATGCACTGATCCTCGTGGCGCGACTGCCGCGCAGCGCGTGCATCATGAAGGCCGAGCTGATGAGCAACGTTTTCCTCGGCGCGGGTGCGCGGCTGGCGCGCTACATCCGCAACGACTCGCCGCGGGGCATGATCCGCCTGGCCGTCGAGGACCTGAAGCAAGGCGGTCAACTGGTGATCTTTCCGGAGGGAACGCGCACGGCGCGCGAGCCGATCAACCCGTTCCGGCCCGGCGTGACCCTGATCGCGAAACTCGCGAATGCGCCGATCCAGACCGTCTTCATCGACACCGATTCCCCCTATCTGGGAAAAGGTTGGCCGCTGTGGCGCCTGCCGCCGCTGCCGATGGTCTTCACGGTCCGCATGGGCGAACGGTTCGCGCCCTCGCAGGACACGCATGCGCTGCTCGGGCAGCTCGAACGCTACTTCGCGGCCGGTGTCAAACCGCGCCGGCCGGCCGCATGACCTCTGTTTCAGCCACGCACCTCGTCCTGATCCCCAGCTACAACACCGGGGCCACGGTCTACGAGACGGTACGCTCGGCACGTGCGCAGTGGAGCCCGGTGTGGGTCGTGGTGGACGGCAGCGACGACGGCACCGCCGAAGGCTTGCAGCGAATGGCCGCCGACGACGCCGGCCTGCGGGTCTGGGTGCTGCCGCAAAACCAGGGCAAGGGATCGGCCGTGCTGCACGGCCTGCGCGCCGCCGAGGCCGCTGGCTTCACGCACGCGCTGACGATGGACTCCGACGGCCAGCATCCCGCCGGGCTGATCCCCGCGTTCATGCAGGCCTCGCAGCGGCGCCCCGACGCGATGATTCTCGGCCGCCCGGTCTTCGACGCCAGCGCGCCGCTGCTGCGCGTGCGCGGACGGCGCGTCTCCAACGGTTGGACCCAGCTCGAAACCCTGGGCGCCGGCGTGGGCGACTCGCTGTACGGCTTTCGCGTCTATCCGGTGGCCGACCTCGCCGCCGTGATGGCGCGCCAGCCGTGGATGCGGCGCTTCGACTTCGATACCGAGGCGGTCGTGCGGTTGGCCTGGCGCGGCATCAAGCCGATCAACCTCGATGCGCCGGTGAAATACCTGAGCGCTAGCGAAGGCGGCGTCTCGCACTTCCGCTACGGCCGCGACAACCTGTTGCTGACGTGGATGCACCTGCGGCTGATGCTGGAGTTCGTGTTCCGGCTGCCGCTGTTGCTGTGGCGGCGGCTCGCGAGGCGGCCGCCGTTCCAGCACTGAGTTCTGAGCCGCGCTTCAGCGCCCTTTGATCTCGCCCAACACTTCGTCGGCGATCGCGTAGTTCTGCTTGGGCGTCACGGCCGCGAAGACGCCGTGCCCCGCGCTGGACGAGGTGTTGTACGAGCGCTCGCCGTACAGCGTGCCGGTCTTCAGGTCACGGAACTCGACCTTGGCGTCGATGAAGGCGTTGCCGGTCATGATGCCGCCGAAGATCCGGGCGGCGACGCCCACGTGGCGGTAGTCGTTGACCCGCACGACCAGCAGGGTGCCGGACTCTCCGGTCGGCTTCGGTGGGCCGTCCTGCGCGGCGAACTGCAGGCCTTGGGCGGTGGCCTGCTCTATGGTGATGTCGATCCATTCCTGCTTGAACGCCTGCCAGCCGGAGTCCTGCGGATGCTGGGGATCGAGCTGCATGCTCAACACGACTCGCTTGGACGAGTCGGCCGGGATCTGGATGGCCGCCGGCGCCGCGCCCGCCGGTGCCTTCTTCTCGACGGTGGCGGCGCAGCCCGCCAACGACACCGCGACGGCCAGCAGCATGAAACGGATCTTCTTCATGTTCAATCTCCCCGGGGTTAGTAAAAAGTCACCGGATTCTAGTGGGATGGCGCTGCCGAAGACGGCATGAACCGGGCACGCTGTCGTCAGAACATCCCGCCATTGATCGAGACGATCTGGCCGGTGATGTAGCCGGCTTCC
>DATKCI010000030.1:0-12782 GCA_035513255.1 Piscinibacter sp.
CGGCATCGACCAGCTCCACCCGTTCGGCGATCGCATCCACTTGCGCCGGCGGAAAAGCGCCGAGCTGCGACAGGCCGTCCAGGCTGGTGCGGATGTCCGCCTGCGCTTCATCGCGCAGGCGCTGCCATGCGTCACCCGTGCGCTGCCGCAGGTCGACGAGCGCGATGCGGTGGCCGGCATAGGCAAACGCGATCGCGATGCCGCGTCCCATGCGGCCGGCGCCCACCGCTGCGAAGCGAGCCATGGTCAGGCGCCCCTGTGCAGCACCAGCCGCAGACTGTCCCGGTCAAGCGCCGCCAGACCGAGTGCTTCGAAGCTGCGCGGGCCGCGGCGCAGGTCGCGGCCGAGGAAGCCGCCGACGATCGCGAGCAGCCCGTGCGCGATCGGCACGTCGGTGCCGCTCCAGCGCGCCACCGACGCCATAAAGGCCAGCCCCAGTTCGGTGTCTTCGACGATGTAGCGGTGCGTGTGCAGGTCGATGTGCTCGCGCCAGTCGCCCGACTTGACGAGCTTTTTGTGCGCGTCGCCGTACATCCACTGGTCGTTGAGGTAGTGATCGGCCAGCGGGTAGTGCGGGCCGCCGTAGCCGAGCGCCTCGCGCACGGCGATGCGCTCGTGATCGAGCCGGTCGGTGACCGCGCGCACCGCCGGCTGCGTGCCCTCGTTGTGGATGTCCCAGCGCTCGAAGTGCTGCAGCGGCGCGGCGTTCATGACCATCAGCGGCGGATGGATGATAGGGCCGGCGTTCATCAGCGCGCCCGACAGCGCATCGCCGCAGCCGTGCACGCTCGGATACGCCTCGCGGATGACGGCGATCGCATGCTGCTCGCAGCGGGCCGGGTACACGCCGGTGGGCAGGCGCACCGCTCGCACGGTCACGTTGACCTCGCGCTCGCCGTGTTTGCGCGCGAGGTAAGGCAAGGTGCCGGTCTCCGCCCACGCCACATCCGCGCCTTGGCCGGCTTCGCGCACGAGCTGCGCCATCACATAGCTGCCGAACGTGCCCGGCGCCAGGAAGACCACCTGCCCGTCCCGCAGGTGCGGCGACATCGCGCGCGCGATGTCGGCCTGCGCGATGGCGGGACTGGGAATGACGATGAGCTGCGCGTCTTTCAAGGCCTGCGCGATGTCGCCGGTGGCCAGCGCGATGCGCACGTCGCGCGATCCGTCAGCGTCCTTGAGGACGATGGAACCGCTGTCGATCAACGGCTGCAGCGCGGCCGCGTCGCGCCGCCAAAGCCGCACGTCATGACCCCGTTCGGACAGGTCCGCCGCCGCGGCATAGCAGCCGTGCCCTCCGCCGAGAACAGCGATCTTCATGGAGTCGGTACCGGGTTCGGGTAAATCGGCACAGGCGCCGTCGATGCCGCCTGCCAGACGCATATACATTACTTTTCATATCTTTAGTTGTCAAGCACAAGCGCCTTTTGCGCCTGCTCGGCGCCCGGCTATCCCGCAGGCCTGCCAGCGACCGCCATCACGAGTTTCCTGAACTGCGTCAGGAGCCCGGAACCGTCTCCAGCCCGGCAATTCATGATCACGGGCGAGCTGACGCCGCCATCGCCCAGCGGCACATACACCAGGCCCTCTCGGTGCAGACCTTCTACCGACCGCGGGACGAGGGCATAGCCGACACCCGCGACGACCAAACCAATGGCGGTCTGCATTTCGTTGGCCTCGAGCGCGACAGCCGGGGCCAGGCTGCGCGAACGAAACATGTCGAGCACCTGGTCGGCATAGCTGGGTCGGGGCTTCGCCGGGTACAGCAGCAGCGGCTCGCCCACCAGTTCAGCCAGACCCAGGCGCTTGCGGCGCGCGAGGCGGTGACCCGCCGGCAGCGCGGCCACGATGCTCTCCTCGGTGACGACCTCCCCTTCGATGCGGGCATCGTCGAATCGCAGGCGACCGAAGCCCACATCGATGCGGCCGGCCTTCAACGCCTCGATCTGCTGGATCGTGGTCAGCTCCGACAGGCCCACGTCGACTTCCGGCTGCGCCTCGCGAAAGCGCCGGATCACCTCGGGCAAGGCCCCGTATAGCGTCGACGGCACGAAGCCGATGCCGAACCAGGTGCGACGGCCGTGCGCGATGCGGCCGGTCGCCACGCGCACTTCGGCGAGCCGCTCGAGAAGTTGCACGGCCTGCCCATGGAAGAACTGGCCGGCGGGCGTGAGCCGCAACGGCCGTGCGCGCCGGTCGATCAGTTCGGCCCCGAGTTCTTCTTCCAACTGGCGAATCTGCCGGCTGAGCGGTGGCTGCGCCATGTGCAACTGTTCGGCGGCGCGGCTGAAGTTCAGCTCGCGGGCCACGGCGGCGAAGTAGCGCAGGTGGCGAAGTTCCATGGCGATACCTGCAAGGTATGAAAGCGGACCGAAACGATATTGGACCCGGGGCGGCTTAGCAACCAATATCTGCCCATGAACTCAAGCGCCCGAATCGAATCGATAGACGCCGTGCTGGTCGACCTGCCGACCATCCGCGCCCACAAGCTTGCAATGACGACGCTGTCGCGCCAGACGCTCGTGATCGTCCGCCTCGTCGCGAGCGACGGCATCACCGGTCTCGGCGAAGCCACCACCATCGGCGGCCTGGCCTACGGCGAGCAGAGCCCGGAGAGCATCAAGAGCGCGATCGACACCTACATCGCGCCGCTGCTGCAAGGCAGCGACGGCACGAACGTGAATGCCGCGATGTTGCGCGTGGCCAAGTCGGTGCAGGGGAACTCGTTCGCCAAGTCGGCCGTGGAAACCGCGCTGCTCGACGCGCAAGGCCAGCGGCTCGGCTTGCCGGTTCACGCGCTGCTGGGCGGTGCCGTGCGCAGTGCGCTGCCGGTGCTGTGGACGCTCGCCAGCGGCGATGCCGCTCGCGACATCGACGAAGCAAACGCGCTGATCGAGGCACGCCGTCACCGAGTCTTCAAGCTGAAGATCGGCGCTGGTGATCTCGCCGCGGACATCGCCCATGTGCAGGCCATCCGCCGCGGCCTGGGCGACGACGTGATGCTGACGGTCGACGTCAACCAGGCGTGGGACGAGCCGACCGCGGTGAACGGCATCGCAGCGCTCGAGGCCACGGGCGTGGGCCTTGTCGAGCAGCCGGTCGCCAGCCGCAACCGGCGCGCACTGGCGCGGCTGGCGCAACGCTTCGATGTGCCCCTGATGGCCGACGAGGCGGTGCACGACGCGATCGACGCTTTCGACCTTGCTGCCGCGGGCGCGGCCGACGTGTATGCACTCAAGATCTCGCAGGCCGGCGGCCTGTGGCCGACGCTGCGCGCCGCGGCCGTTGCCGATGCGGCGGGCGTGGGTCTGTATGGAGGCACCCTGCTCGAAGGAAGCATCGGCAGCATGGCGGCCGCGCATGTGTTCGCCGCCTGCCCGCGGCTCGCATTCGGCACGGAGCTGTTCGGCCCGCTGCTGTTGAAGGACGACGTGGTGCTGGAGCGCCCCGTCTACCGCGACTTCGAACTCGTCGTGCCGCAGGGGCCCGGCCTGGGCCTGCAGCTCGACACCGACAAGCTCGAGTTCTACCGCCGCGACCGCAGCACACGCGCCGTGGCCGTCACCGCCTGAGGATTCGCCATGCTGTTCCAGGTACAGATGACCGTCCGGCTGCCGCACGACATGCCGCCTGCGCAGGCCGATGAGCTGAAGGCCCGCGAGATGGCACTCGCCCAGGAACTGCAGCGCGCCGGCACCTGGCGCCATCTCTGGCGCATCGCCGGCCGCTACGCCAACGTGAGCGTTTTCGACGTGCCCGACAACGCCGCACTGCACGACACGCTGGTGTCGCTCCCGCTTTTTCCCTACATGGACATCGAGGTGCAGCCGCTGTGCCGCCACGCCTCGTCCATCCGCGATGACGATCGCTGAACGCATCGCTCGTCGTAAGCCCGCTTTCACACTCTCAACTGGAGACACCATGATCCGCCGAACCCTTCTCGCCAGCACCGCCGCAGCGCTGTGCACCTTCTCCGCCGGCGCCTCGTTCGCGCAGTCCGCCGACGCCTATCCCGCCAAGCCGATCAAGTGGGTCGTGCCGTTCCCGCCCGCGGGCGCCATGGACACCATCGCCCGCACCTTGGGCGAGCAGATGAGCCGCAAGCTCGGCCAGAACTTCGTGATCGAGAACCGCCCCGGCGCGGGCGGCAACATCGGCGTCGACGCGGTGGCCAAGGCCGAGCCCGACGGCTACACGATGATGATCGTGGCCAACGGCATGGCGGTGAACAAGTTCCTCTACGGCAAGCTCAGCTACGACCCGTTGAAGGACTTCACGCCGGTCTCGCTGCTGGCCGTGGTGCCGAACGTGCTGGTCGCCAACGCCGCACAGTCGAAAGCGAAGACCGTGCCGGAGGTGATCGCGCAGGCGAAGGCCAAGTCCGGCGGCGTGACCTTCGCGTCCGCCGGCAACGGCACGTCGATCCACCTCGCCGGCGAGCTGTTCGCGTCGATGGCCCAGGTCGACATGCTGCACGTGCCGTACAAGGGCAGCGGCCCGGCGGTGACCGACCTCGTCGGCGGCCAGGTCGACTACATGTTCGACAGCGTGACGTCTGCGACCCCGCACATCCGATCGGGCAAGCTGCGCGCCATCGCAGTGACGACCGCGAAGCGATCGTCGGTGCTGCCCGATGTGCCGACGATCGCCGAAGCCGGCCTGCCGGGCTACGAGCTGTCGCCGTGGTTCGCGGTCTACATGCCGGCCGGTACGCCGCAGCCGATCATCGACAAGATGAATGCGGCGTTGCTCGACGCGATGAAACTGCCCGAGGTGAAGACGCGCTTTGCGGCGATCGGCGCGGAGCCGATCGGCAGCACGCCGAAGGAGCTCGAAGCCCACCTCAAGGCCGAGATGGCCAAGTGGGGCAAGATCATCCAGGAACGTGACATCCGAGCCAATTGACCGGAACCGAAGGAGGCGATCATGACGACGCCCTGCATCATTTCGGTGGCGATCACCGGCTCCCTCCCGCGCAAGAAGGACAACCCGGCCGTGCCCATCAGTGCGGCCGAGCAGATCGAGTCGACCCATGCCGCCTACGAGGCCGGCGCAACGCTCGTGCATCTGCACGTGCGCAACGACGACGAGACGCCCACCTCGGCGCCCGATCGCTTCCACGCGGTGCTCGACGGCATCCGCCGCCACTGCCCCGGCATCATCACGCAGGTATCCACCGGCGGGCGCTCGGGTGCCGGCCGCGAGCGCGGCGGAATGTTGTCGCTGAAGCCCGACATGGCGTCGCTTGCGACGGGTTCCGTCAACTTCCCGACGCGTGTCTACGAGAACGCACCGGACCTGGTCGAGTGGCTGGCGGAAGAGATGCTGCGCTACGGCATCAAGCCCGAGGTCGAAGCCTTCGACCTGTCGATGATCTTCCAGGCGGTGGCGCTGCAGAAAGCGGGAAAGTTCCCGTCGCCACTGCATGTGCAGTTCGTGATGGGGGTGAAGAACGCGATGCCGGTCGATCGCGAGGTGTTCGAGTTCTACGTGCACACGCTGCGCCGGCTGGCCCCGGATGCGACGTGGACCGGCGCCGGCATCGGGCGCGACCAGCTCACCCTCGTTCGCTGGTCACTGGAGCTGGGTGGGCACTGCCGCACCGGACTCGAGGACAACGTGCGGCTGGATCGGCACACGCTTGCGCCTTCCAACGCGGCGCTGGTGCGTCAGGTCGCCGATCTGTGTGCCGACTTCGGCCGCCGCCCCGCAACGCCCACCGAAGCGCGTTCGCTGCTGTCCATATGATGGGAACATGCAGGCCACGACGTTCTTGACGCTGTCGAACGCGCAGGTGGCCATCGAAGCGGTGGCCACCCTCGCCTTCGCACTCTCGGGCCTCATCGAAGCAGCGCGCAAGCGCCTCGATGCGGTGGGCGTGTGTGTGGTCGCGGGGCTTGCCGCGTTCGGCGGCGGCACGCTGCGCGACATCCTCCTCGACCGGCGACCGTTCTTCTGGGTCGGGCACGCCGCGTGGCTGTGGGCGCTGCTGGCACTTTGCATCGTCGCCATGTCGTTCATGCGGGCGCGGCATGTCGAGCCGACCGAGCGCGCGATGCAGTGGCCCGATGCCCTGGGGCTGGGGCTGTTCACGGCCGGGGGCGCGCAAATTGCGCTGGACGCGTCACTGCCCGCGATCGTCGCTGTCTTGATGGGCATGGTCACCGCGGTGTTCGGCGGCGTCTTGCGCGACATTGTCTGCAACGAGATTCCCAAGGCCTTTCGCGACCATCGGCCCTATGCCGTCTGCTCGTTCGCGGGTGGGTGGGTGGTCGTGCTTGCGCACACCTTGGGCGCGCCGCAATGGGTCGGACTGGCCTTGGGAGCGGGAACGGCCACGCTGCTGCGCGTGCTGGCCCTGCTCAGCGGGTGGACGCTGCCGTCCTGGCGATCGATGGGCTCTGGTGAGCGCTGACGCGGCGGATTGCGCATGCCGAGGCCGGCTGCGCTGCGTGACGTGTGCTGCGGCCAGCGTGGCGTGCGGAAGGCCTCGCAAAGCTTCGATCTGCCGCATCCATCCGTGCCGCCGTCTGGACAGGAACGGGCAAGGCGTTTTGCGCCGGCGGCGACATCAAAGCCGTGCTGGCGCGCAAGTTCGACACGCGGCTGGAACCGGCGGCATGCCCGACCTGCGACGACGGCACGCGAAGGAAGATCGTGGGATCTGTCAGTCACATCGCGCCGGGCCTCGGTAGCGTGGTCCCGATAGTTGAGCCCCACGCACACGATCTTGCCGGGGTTGGGAATGGATGAGAGTCAGAACAGGCCGGGGCTCGAGCCGCCATCGATCTGCAGGTTCTGTCCCGAAATGAACGAGGCCTGCTCGCTGCACAGAAAGGCGCAGGCATCGCCGAACTCGCGCAGCGTGCCGAAGCGCTTGGCGGCCACGCTCGCGGTGATGCGCGCCCGCGCCTCCTCGCGGCTCAAGCCGTCGGAAGCCATCAGGCGGGCGACCATGAACTCCTGCCGCGGCGAATCGATGCGTTCGGGCAGCAGCTGGTTGATCGTGACGTTGTCGCGCGCCGCATCGAGCGACACCGCCTTGGCGAACGCCGTCAGGCCGGTGCGCGCGGCGCAAGACAGCGCCATTTCCGGCCGCGGGCTCTTCACCATCGCCGAGGTGACATTGACAATGCGCCCGAAGCGGCGCTTGCGCATGCCGGGCAGCAGCGCCTGAATCATGAAGATCGGCGCCATCATGTTGGCCTCGACTGCGGCGGCCCACACCTGTGGCGTCCAGTCTTCCATCCGGCCCGGCGGCGGTCCCGCGTTGTTGTTCACGAGGATGTCCGGCTCGGGGCAGGCCTCGATCAGCCGCTGGCGGCCCGCCGCCGTATCGATGTCGGCACACACCGGCACGACCGCCTGTCCGGTCTGCGACGACAACTCGGCCGCGACGTCGCGCAGCTTGTCGATGTCCCGACCGTTGATGTAAACGTGCACACCTTCTTGAGCGAGCGACCGCGCACAGGCCAACCCGAGCCCTTGCGAGGATGCACACACGGTGGCCTTGCGGCCGCGCAGACCCAGATCCATGATGAAGTTCCTCGATCATCCTGTCAGCTTGGGGCTCACCCGCGGAGCCACCATTTTCCAGATCGTGCGGGGCAGATGGCAACGCCGTCAAGGTGGTGCCGATCCACGCCGAGCTGACGACGCAGGAGGCCGCCGACATGTTGAACGTGTCGCGCCGGCATCTCTTGAAGCTGCTGGAGAGCGGAGCGCTGCTATTTCACAAGGCCGGCAAGCACCGGCGCATCCGCTTCGTCGGTATGACGGCCTCACTTCAGCCGAACGCGTGAGGGCCATCGACGAAGGCAGCTGGGGCTCACGCGGCACCGTGCTGTCCGTCCTCGACCTGCTGGCCAGCGGCGTGTTCACGCCCGAGCGCGTCGCCGAGATCCGCAAGGCGCTGGGCTGATCGCCGCGGCAGCGCAGACTCGAGCACAGGCAACGTCAGCCTGCGCCCTTGCCGTCGCCAGAACTGCTGCCTGATTGCGATTCAGCCTGCCGGATCAGCTCGCGGGCCTCGTCCCCCTCGGGAATCGGGCGACCGCTGTCGCGCCACTGCACGGCGGACTTGAAGCCGTGCTCCTGCGCGTGACGGCGGAACCAAAGGCCTTCAGGGTTGTGGCGCGTGATGCCGTCCATGATCGTCGCCAAGGACTGGGTCTGTTCCAGGCCCATCGTCTGCAGCACCTGATTGATCACCACTTTGTGCATGGCCAGTTGCCCGCGCGGCACACCGGCAATGCGCTCGGCCAGCTTCATCGTCGCGGCCTCCAGCTCGGCCGCCGGCACGGCGATGTTGGCCAGCCCCCATTCGGCCGCGGTGCGCCCGTCGATCACGTCGCCGGTGAACATCAGCTGCTTGGCGCGTGTCGGCCCCAGCCGGTACGTCCACATCGCGGTGGTCGGGCAGCCCCACACGCGCGTGGGCATGTAGCCGATGCGCGCATCGTCGGCCATCACCAGCAGGTCGCAGCACAGCGCGATGTCGCTGCCGCCGGCCACGGCGGCGCCGTGCACCTTGGCGATCGTCGGCTTGGCGCTGTGCCACAAGCTCATGAAGTGCTCGGTGTTGCGCTTCATGTAAGCGTAGTCGACCATCGGATCCCATGGCGACTTCTCTTGCTGGCAAGGGTGCTCGATGTGGCTCTCGGCCGTGCTCACCAGGTCGTAGCCGCCGCAGAAGCCTCGGCCGGCACCCTCGACCACGATCACATGCACTTCGTTGTCGGCGTTGGCCCACTCGACGGCGGCGCGGATCTCGCCGGGCATGTCGTCGTTGATCGCGTTGAAGCGTTCGGGGCGATTGAGCACCAGGCGGGCCACGCGCGCGTTGGAGCCATCCTTGGCGATGGTCAGGGTCGTGAAGTCAGGCATGTCCATTCCTTACGGTCGAGGTCACTTGGCATTGCGGCTCTCAGGCAGCGCGATCATCACTGGCTGGCCGGGCGTCGTGCAGCCTGTATCGCAGGAGCGCCCGGGCTGCCGGTTCGTCGTGATGGTGCGCTTCTCGTCATGCAGGACACCGCGCTCGAGCAAGCGCTCCACGAGCTCGACCTTCGAACCCAAGGGGTAGTTCCGCCAGATCTCCTGCTTCATCGCCGCAGGTGAACCGCCGCCGTGCAGGCTGATCACCGAGTACCAGCCGCCCTGGTACGAGGCCGTCAGGTCCTCGATGAACCGTGCCGTCTGGATTCGCTTGTCATAGGGGATGTCGGTGGCGGCCTGCAGGACCTCGGACAGCTTGGCGGCCGTGGCCGGGTTGTGGTCCTCGTCCGGGCCGGGCAGGGCGACGATCAGCCCCCCCGAAACTTCGTGCGCGATGCGGTGCATGTCGTAGATCCTGGTCGCCAACAGCAGCTTGCCGATGTTGCTGAAGACCGGCGAAGGTTGCTCTTGCTGCCGGGGTCCAGGCCGTTTGCTTCGCACATCAGCGCGCCGGCGCCGATCAGCAAGTCGCCGAAGCCGGCGCGGGCCGCGATGCAGCTGTGGCGATGGTGGGTGGCGTAGCTGTAGGTCAGGACATGGCTGTGCTCCCAGTCGCCCGCGTAGAACACTCGCTCCCACGCAACGAAGACGCGGTCGAAGATGACGACTGCCGTGGACTGGCCGTACTTGCGCGAGAACAGCGCGTCGCCATGCTCGAGCTTCTCACCGGGGCGCCCTGCCGGGCGCGAGACGATGGTGATGCCGGGAGCATCGACGCGAACAGCGCAGCACACTGCGAACATCATTGAACAGTTGGAACGCAATTTAAACAGTGTTCAATGAATTGGTCCTTGCGCGCGCTGCTCAGGTGCTCGGTATCCCGGTGGTGGGGACGGAGCAGAACCCGTCAGGACTCGGCCCGAGCGTGGATCGGGTCAAAGCAGAGTGCGCGCGGACGCTGGCCAAGACCCACTTCGATGCGTGTGCCGACGGTCTTGTGGACGCATTGCACGAAGCCAGGCCGGACTGTGCCCAGGTCGTCGTCGCCGGCTGTGAGGCTCACGTCTGCATGATGCAGACGGGGCTCGGTCTGCTTCGAGCAGGCAAGCGGGTGTGGGTCGTTGCCAACGCAAGTGGATCGCGTCGTCCGAGCGACCATGCGGTGGCGATGGGTCGTCTGGCACAGGCTGGGGCCACGATCGTGACGCACGAGATGGTGCTGTTCGAGTGGCTGGACGATTGCAGGCGTCCCCGCTTCCGGGACGTGCTCGAACTGATCAAGGCGGCGGCCTGCTGATCACAGACTGCGCCGACAGCGGCCGTTGGCCAACTTCGGCTCCTGGCGCCTGGCCAATCAGGCTCATCCAGGACGCGACTCCATCGTCAAGGGGCATTCGGGTTGCATCGCGATGCGCAGCTTCGCATCGTGCGCCAGTGCCTTCTCGCCTCAGATGACGGTCTCCCGAATCGGATCTTCCGTTCGGCGTGATACCTATGTATTATGGTATGACCTTATCGCGGCTCTGAACATGATCGTCAAGAACGTCCACGGCACGACACTCGATCTGCTCGGAGAGCAGATCGTTGCGGGGCGATACCCGCCCGGCGCGTCGATCCCGCCCGAGGCGGCGTTGTGCGAGGAAATGGGGGTGAGCCGCACGGTGATCCGAGAGGTCGTCAAGTCGCTGTCGGCCAAGGGCCTGATCGTCACCGGTCCGAAGCTGGGCACACGCGTGCGGGACTCCGAGCAGTGGAACTGGTTCGATGCAGACGTGGTCGTGTGGCATTCCCGAACGGGCCTGACACGCGAATTCCTGCTCGAGCTGCAGGAGCTTCGCCGTGTGATCGAGCCGGCGGGCGTTCGGCTGGCGGCCGAGCGGGCCACCGAGCAGGACATCGCGGAGCTCGAGCAGGCCTATGCCGGCATGAAGGATGCGGTCGAGAACGGCGGCGACTACGTGGGCCACGATCTGCGCTTCCACCAAGGTCTCCTGCGCGCCTGCCACAACCGCATGCTGGTGCAGATGAGCAAGGCGCTCGGTGCCCTGCTGCGCACGTCCTTCGTGATCTCCACCGCGCGGCCGGATCGCGCCGTGCAGTCGCTGCCATTGCATCGCGCCGTCCTGGATGCAGTGATCGCACGATCGCCGTCAAAGGCCGAGAAAGCCATCCTCGTGCTGATCGACGGTGCGAGCAGGGACATCGAACAGGTGCTTGCCTCGCCCCGCAGGCTGCCCTCGCTGGCCATGCCGGCCGCACACATCAAGGCCCGCCCGCGGGCGGCCATCGTGCGCTGACCGTCATGGAGCCGACCTGCCGTGCCGAAAGGAGGAAATGCCACTGAAGCCCTCACCAGCCCCACATCGAGTCGTCCATAGACCCAACAAATTACTGATGGAGACAAGTCATGGCATCGAAGTTCGCATCGCCTCAACGCATCACATTTCTCGCAATTGCCGTCACCTGCGCGTGCTCGAGCGCCACGGCCCTGGCCGCGCCGCCGAAAGTCGTGACGGCGCCGAACTCGGATCCGCAATGCTTCGCGCCGTGGGCGCCGAACACGAAGTTGTTCCAGTATCCGGCGAAGAAGGGGCCGTACCGCGTCGCGCTGGCCAACGGCTACATCGCCAACACCTGGCGCATCCAGATGATCAAGACGGCCAAGGCCTATGCCGCGCAACCGGACGTTGCCGCGAAGCTCAAGGAATTCAAGGTCGTTTCGACCGGCGAGGACGTGGCTGCCCAGATCGCGGCCGTCAACAATTTCATCGACTCCGGCTACGACGCGGTCGTCGTCAATGCGCAGAATCCGGCGGCGTTCAAGCCGGTGATCAGGCGCGCCAACGACGCCGGCGTGGTACTGGTGGCGTTCGACAACACGCTGGACACCGAGGATGCCATCAACGTCAACGTCGACCAGAAGGGCCTGGGAAAGTACTGGGCCGAATGGCTGGTGAAGAACGTTCCCGGCGGCGGCAAGGTGCTCGAAGTGCGCGGCGTTTCGGGAACCTCGGTCGACCGGGACCGGCACGAGGGTATTCACGAAGTGCTGAAGGCGTCCGGCAAGAAATGGGACGTGGTCGAGGTCATCGGCAAATGGGACGACCCGACCGCCCAGAAGGTCACGGCCGATGCGATCGCAGTGCACAAGCGCTTCGACGCGATCACGGCGCAAGGCGGCGACACGGGTGTGGTGCAGGCACTGATCGACGCGAAGCACCCGTTCGTCCCCTTCGGCGGCGAGACGGAGAACGGCTTCCGCAAGTTCTGCGGCAAGTTCGCCACGGAAGGATTGAAATGCGCCTCGGGCGGGACGGGGCCGGCACAGGTGGCCGTCGCGCTGAAGACGGCCATTGCTGCGCTGGAGGGCAAGGTCGTTCCGCAATCGGTGAAGCTGCCGCTGGCGCGCGTGGAGTTCCCCAACCTGAAGGAAGGCACTGACTACCATGCGTCTTTGTCGGACAACTTCTTCGTGGGCAACGCGTTCCCGACCTGCGGCATCAACTTCACCGCGCAGGAAATCATGGGCCAGAGCGAGGCCAACAAGTAGGCCGGGCCGCGGGCAAGCGCGAGGTCGGCCCGGATGAGCCTGCTGAACGTGCAAGGCGTGTGCAAGCGCTACGGCGGCGTGCACGCGCTGCGCGACGCCAACCTGGGGGTGGAGGCCGGTCGCATCCATGCGGTGCTGGGCGAGAACGGCGCCGGCAAATCGACGCTGATCAAGATCATGGCCGGCGTGGTGGCGCCCGACGAGGGGACGATCCTGCTCGATGCAGCGCCGGTCTCGTTCCGTTCGCCGGCAGCGGCGAACGAGGCCGGCATCGTCTGCGTCTTTCAGGAGCTGT
>DATKCI010000031.1:0-2416 GCA_035513255.1 Piscinibacter sp.
CGGCGCGCCGCCGGGCCGACCTGCTGCTCCAGCGAGAGGCTCGCGGCCCGAGCCGCTTCGGCACGGGCGGGTGTGGCCGGCGGGCCTTGCTCCAGCACGGCGACGAGCACGGCGAAGGCATCCCGGCTGCAATCGTTCGGATACTCGTCCGCGAGTTTCAGCAGGGCGCGGCGCGACACAGTGGGGTCACGCCGCTGCAGCGCGTCGCAGACGTCGTTGCGCAACATCACGTCGCGGCTGTCGCTGAACAGATCGAGTTGGTCTTTGCTCATGCCATCATGCGGTCAGCGCAGTTGCGGCCAAGATAATATCGAGCCCGGCATCGGGCCGCAGTAACCAATCGATGGGAGAAGAGATGCGTGCCTTGTTCGGCGTGGTGTCCTTGCTGCTCGCGCTGGCCGTCGTGGGCGTTGTCGCGACGAAGCAGTTGAGGGCGGTGAACCCGTCTGCGTCCGCGCCGTCGGCCGACGACAATTCCGCGGCCGCAGTCCAGCCCGCCGCCAACGTCCGCGAGCAGTCGCAGCAGATGCAGCAGCGCGCCAAGGACGACGTGACCCGCGCCCTGCAACAGGGCGCCGCCCGCAGCGAAGAGCCGAGCCAGTGAGCACACCGGCCGACGAACAAGCAATGCGCATCGCGCTCGACCAGGCCCAGAACGCCTGGCTGGTCGGCGAGGTGCCGGTCGGCGCGGTGATCATGCGGGCAGGGCAGGTGATTGCCACCGGCTACAACCGGCCGATCACCGAGCACGACCCCACCGCCCATGCCGAGATCGTCGCGCTGCGCCATGCGGCCACGCTGCTCGGCAACTACCGCTTGCCGGAATGCGAGCTCTACGTGACGCTCGAACCCTGCGCGATGTGTGCGATGGCGCTGATGCACGCGCGCGTGAAGCGGGTCGTGTTCGGCGCGCCCGATCCGAAGACCGGCGCCGCCGGTTCGATCGTCAACCTGTTCGGCGAAGCTCGCCTGAACCATCACACGCAGGTCGAAGGCGGCGTGCTTGCCGACGACTGCGGCAAGGTGCTGCGCGACTTCTTCATCGAACGGCGCGAGCAGTACCGGCAGCGGCGTGCCGGAGCGGAGAACGGCGACGAGCCGATCCCGGCCGGCGAGGTGGTCGAGGTCCACATGCCCTTGCCGAAAACCTGAATGCTTCCATGACCTCGTTGACCCTGTTCACGCCGGCGGGGGTACTGGCGAAGGCGATGCCGCTTCGCCGCGCCGCGAAGCGCCTGGCGGCCCACGGATTCGACATCCACGTCGATGAAGCCGCCCTTGCGAAGGACCAGCGCTTCGCCGGCGACGACGACACGCGCCTGGCGGCCCTGCACCGCGTGGCGGACCAAGCGCCCGACATCGCGCTGGCGACGCGCGGCGGCTACGGCCTCACGCGGTTGCTGGACCGCATCGACTGGACGCGGATCGCCCGCAGCGTCGAACGCGGCACACGCTGGGTCGGGCACAGCGACATGACCACGCTGCAACTCGGCCTGCTGGCCCATGCCAAGGGCATCACCTGGGCCGGGCCGCTCGCCTGCGGCGACTTCGGCGGCGACGAGGTGGACGACATCACCGAGGCCTGCTTCCTGGAAGCGATGAGCGGCGAGCTCGAGGCGGTGGGTTTTCGCACCGAACCGGGGTTCGACGGTCTGCAGCTGCGCGGCACGCTGTGGGGCGGCAACCTGTGCATCGTGAGTTCGCTGCTGGGCACGCCGCATTGGCCCGGCGCGAAGGCCATCAAGGGCGGAGTGCTGTTTCTCGAGGACGTGAACGAACATCCCTACCGGATCGAACGGGCGCTGCTGCAACTGCACCAGGCGGGGGTGCTCGATGCTCAGAAGGCCATCGTCCTGGGTGCGTTCAGCCACTTCCGCCCATCGCCGCTGGACCGCGGCTACTCGCTGAAGACCGCGATCGCTCACCTGCGCGGCGTGACGAAAACCCCCATCCTGACCGGGCTGCCGTTCGGACACGTGCCGACCAAGGTGACGATGCCGGTGGGCGCGCGCGTCGATCTGGTAGTGCAGGGCCGCGACGTGCTGATCGGCTGGCAGCACGACCATTGACCGTGGCCGGCTTGGGTGCGCCCTCTAAAGAGAGCGAAGAGAGCGCTCCTCCCCGGCACGCGGCTTGCGAACGGGTGAAACCCTGAGCGGCTGCGCGGGTCCACTGGCTTATCATCCGCCGCTGCCTCACGGTGACCCGGCCACAAGCCGGAGCTCGTCGGAGGCACATTGTTTTTTTGAACCTGCCGCGTAAGCCTGCGGCCGGTGAATTCCAAAGGGAAAGACCGCCATATGCACGGTCCAGATCGGAAAGAGAGCCCGCGCGATGGGCGGCGGGTCTCGCCTTGGGCGAGCCTGGTACTCGGCTTGGCCGCCTTGCTGGCCGGCTGCAACAACAGCCCGTGGCC
>DATKCI010000032.1:0-9877 GCA_035513255.1 Piscinibacter sp.
TCAGAGCCGGCTTCACGATCACTGCCGCCAGCGACGGCACCGGCGGCGCTTGGCGGCGCGAACGGCGAGCGGTGCTGGCAGCCGGCATCGTCACCATCCCATGAAGAGCTTGCCGCGCTCGCTCATCATCTCGGGTGACCAGGCCGGTTCCCAGCACAGCTCGACATCGAGCGCGCACCCATCGGGCAGCACGCGGTCGAGTTCGTTCTCCACCTCCTCGAGGATCAGGTCGGCCACCGGGCAGGCGGCCGAGGTCATCGTGATGCGGACATGCGCCTCCTTGTCCGTCACGGTCACGCCGTAGACCAATCCCACATCGACGATGGACATGGCGACCTCGGGGTCGACGACGAGCGTCAGCGCGTGCTGAATCGGCTCGCGCAGTCCGGGCGGTCCTTCGTAGGGAAACGGCTTCATGCTGTCGTTGCTCGGATCGGCGCGGCGACGGGCTGGACGAGCAGCATCTTCGCCAGCGAGGATCGGTTGTGGACCAGGTCGGCCAGCGTGTGGCCATCGAGGACTGCATAGAAGGCTTCGACCGCAGCGGCCAGCACGCCACGAAGGCGGCAGATGCGCGCGATGGAGCAGGTGTCGGGCGTGTCGCCGAAGCACTCGGCCGGAATGGACGGGCCTTCCGTGGCGCGAACGACCTGGCCGATCACGATGCTTTGCGGCGGCTTCGCCAAGCCGAGCCCGCCGCCCTTGCCACGGACGTTGGCGAGCCAGCCCTGCTTGCCGAGAAAGTGGACCACCTTGGTGAGATGGTTCTCCGACATCGCGAACGCCGTTGCGATCTCCGCGATGGTGGCTCGCCTTCCCGGTTCGGCCGCGAGGTAGATCAGCACCCGCAGGCTGTAGTCGGTGAAGGCGGTGAGCTTCATGACCCGCTGCAACCGCCGCCGCAGCATGAACCGGCGGAAGCGCCGGACGCCGCGTCGGCCAGCTTGCTGATGCGAACGCGCCAAGTGTCCGGACCTGCTTCGAGGTAGTCCCAGCCGAAGCTGGCGGGGGCCTCGGCCTGGAACTGGTAGTACAGCGGCCGCGGGTCGTGGTCGTTCACCAGTTCCATCGACTGCCCCTTGGCGAGGCTGCGGAAGGTGGAGAAGATTCGAGGGTGGCGCTCGCGCGGAGCGATGGTGCGGACATCCACGAGGGCGGTCGCAGAGGAAGTCGTCATTGGCGTTCTCTTTCGGTGCAAGGGTGAATCAGAAGATGTATTTCAGATGCACCTATGCTAGGAAAGGACGCCGGACGACGACTTGATCGATCTCAACGATTGGCCAAACGGCCGCGCTCAGCGTCGGGATGACCGGCTTCGTCACGCGCTCGGCTGAAGTTCGTCGCTAATCAGGTCGCCGCTTGAGCCGCCGATAGAGCGTTGCCCGGCCGATCCCGAGTTGGCGGGCGGCCAGCGTCACGTTGCCGCCGGCTCGCTGCAGCGCGGCGGCTATGGTTTGCTCGGTGATCGCCTCGAGCAGGCCGGCGGAGCGCGGCGCATCCGCGATGGGTCCGCTGTCGACACCGAAGTCCTCGATCGACAGCTCGGCGTCGGGCTCGGCCAGCGCCAGCGCCCGTTGCACGGCGTGCGCGAGCTGACGCAGGTTGCCGTGCCAAGGCAGTGCACGCAGGCGGGCCCGCAATGCAGGGCCGACGCGGCCGGCGTGGGCGCCGAAGCGCTGCAGCAACGCATCGACGGCGGCGTCGAAGTCTTCGCGCTCGCGCAGCGGCAGCAGGTGCAGCGTGTGCCCGCACAGGCGGTACATCAGGTCTTCGCGGAACACACCCTGCGCCACCATCTGCTGCAGGTGGCGGTGGGTGGCGCAGACGACGCTCACATCCACCGGGCGCGGCTGGTTGCAGCCCAGGCGGACGACCTCCTTGCCGTCCAGCACGCGCAGCAGCGCGACCTGCAGCGGCAGGGGCATGTCGCCGATCTCGTCGAGGAACAGCGTGCCGCCATGAGCGGCTTCGACCTTGCCGATCGCGCCGCTGCGGCGTGATCCGGTGAACGCGCCTTCCACGTGGCCGAACAGCTCGCCTGCGAGCAACTCGCCCGGCACCGCCGCGCAGTTCAGCGCGACGAAAGGACCGGTCGCCCGCGGGCCGGCGGCATGCAGCGCCCGCGCGGTCACTTCCTTGCCGGTGCCCGTCTCGCCGGTGACCAGCAGCGGCAAACCCGCACGCAGGGCGCGCAGCGCGCGGTCGAACTCCCGCGCGAGGCGCGCATCGCCGAAGACGGGGCGCGCCGCGTCGGCCGTCGCAGGGCGTGCCGCGACCGCCACCCGCGCGGGGGGCGCGACGGCCGTGCCGTCCAGGGCCACGGCCCGCAAGCGCACGCCGTCCTGCAGCCGCAGCGGCGCGCCCTGCGCCGAGCGGCGCAAGGCCGAGACCCAGGCACCGAAGCGCTCCACGAACAGACTGTCGAAGTTCACCTGCAGCGCTTGCGGCGGCAGGCCCATCAGGCTGCGCGCCGCGCGGTTGGCGGCCACCAGCTCGCCCGATTCGCCGAACGCGAGCCAGGCGCCGCTTCCGGCCGCCTCGGTGCAGGTGCCGCTGCCGGCGTCGATCTCCACGTGCACGTACGCCTGCCGGCGGCGGAACAGCCGGCGCTCGATACGTTGCGCGCAGCGCGCCGCGAGCCACAACGTGCTGTCGACCATGCCGGGCATGTCGCGGCTCACGTCCACCGCGCCGATGACCTCGCCTTGCGGGTCGAACACCGGTGCCGCGCTGCAGTGGAAGATCTGCGTCTCGGTGTAGAAGTGCTCGGCCCCGAGCACGCGGATCGGCTGCGCCTCGCGGATCGCCACCGCCATGGCGTTGGTGCCGATGGCCGATTCCGACAGATCCACGCCGGCGCGGAAGGCCAGGCGCAGCGGCGCGCTGCGCTGCGCGATCGCGCCGTCGACGGCCAGCGCATGGCCATGCCGGTCGGTCAGCAGCACGGCATAACCGGCGTCGGCCACGGACCCCGCCAGATCCGCCAGCTCCGGCCGCGCCGCATCGAGCAGCTCGCGGTGGGTCTGCAGCAAGCGGGCGACGCCCGTTCGATCGACGGGCTGGAACTCCACCGGTTCGCCGACTTCCTGGCCGTTCTCGCTGCAGCGCCGCCATGAGCGCAGCACGGCGTCGTCCACCAGACCGACGGGCGCCGTGCCTTCGTCGAAGAAGGCGTGCCGGGCGTCCCAGATGGTTTGCGGACGGTAGCGGGGCGGGGCGGGCGAAACGGCACGGCTGGACATGGGCGCAAGAGGGCAGATGGACGACAGCGAAGGAAGCCATTGAACACGCGCCGCGTCAATCAGGGATTCACGGGTGCCGCGCGGCCTGCGGCCGGCATGCGGTGTCTCGGTGGGCGTCTCGCGTCTCACTTTGAGACGCCGTGATCGTCCCGAGCGCCGCGAGCGCAGGCGGCGCTGCGAGGGAGAGCGGCTCGAAAGCGGTTCCTTCCGGCGCTTGGTATGCACCTTGCGGAAGAAGGGCGACGAGCGGACAACGCCTGTCCGCCGCGACACCACGAGGAGACATCAGATGAGCACCACGAACCCCCTGCCGGCCTGGGACGGCCGCATCCTGAGCCGGGGTTGGCAAGCCGCGCACGGCGGCACGGCGGCCGTGCGCGAACCGGCCACCGGCGCCACGATCGGCCGCATCGGCGTGGCCGATGCCGACGACGTCGACGCCGCGGCGCAGCTCGCCGCGCAGGCGCAGCGCGCATGGGCGGCCACGCCGTTCGACCAGCGCGCTGCCGTGCTGCGCCGCGCCGAGCAACTGCTGGCCGAGCGCGCCGATGAGTTCCAGCACTGGAACGTGCGTGAGGCCGGCTCCATCGCGCCGAAGGCCGCCTGGGAGCTGGGTGCGACGCGCGAGCAGCTGTCGATGTGCGCCGCCTTGCCGATGCAGCCGGTCGGCCAGATCTTCCCCTCGGCGATGCCCGGCCGCACGAACACCTGGCGACGGGTGCCCATCGGCACGGTCGGCGTGATCGCGCCCTGGAACTTTCCGCTGCTGCTGGCGATGCGGTCGGTGGCGCCGGCGCTCGCGCTGGGCAACGCCGTGCTGCTCAAGCCTGACGTGCAGACCGCCGTCATCGGCGGCCTGCTGATCGGGCAGCTGTTCGCCGATGCCGGCCTGCCCGAGGGTGTGCTGCAGGTGCTGCCGGGCGGCCCGGCCACGGGCGATGCGCTGGTGCGGCACCCGCTGGTGCAGATGATCTCCTTCACCGGCTCCACTGCGGTCGGGCGCAGCATCGGCCAAACCTGCGGCGGCCTGCTGAAGAAGTGCGTGCTGGAGCTGGGCGGCAACAACGCGCTCGTCGTGCTCGACGATGCCGACCTGGAAGCGGCGAGCTCCAGCGGGGCCTGGAGCGCCTTCTTGCACCAGGGCCAGATCTGCATGCAGGCCGGCCGCCACCTGGTGCATCGCAGCGTGGCCGAACGCTATGCGCAGCTGCTCGCCGAGCGGGCCGGCAAACTCCACGTGGGCGACCCGCATGCCGGGCCGGCGCACCTGGGGCCGTTGATCAACGAGCGCCAGGTCGCCCGCGTCGAGCAGATCGTGAACGACGCGGTGCGCGGCGGCGCGCGCGTGCTTGCCGGCGCGCGACGCGACGGGCCGTACTACTGGCCGACCGTGCTGGCGGACGTGCGGCCCGAAATGACGGCGTTCACCGAAGAAATATTCGGCCCCGTGGCGCCGATCACGGTGTTCGACACCGACGACGAAGCGGTCGCGCTGGTCAACAGCTCTCCGTACGGCCTCGCGGCCGCCATCCACACCCGCCACACGCCGCGCGGCATGGCCATCGCGCAGCGTCTGAACACGGGCATGGTGCACATCAACGACCAAACGGTGAACAATGAATTCCACGTGCCCTTCGGCGGCATGGGCGCCTCCGGGAACGGCGGCCGTTTCGGCGGGCCGGCGAACCTCGACGAGTTCACGCAGACCCAGTGGATCAGCGTGATGGAGACACCGATCGCCTATCCGTTCTGAACAAGAAACCACAGACAGGAGACAACCCGTGGACAAACTTCCCGTTTCGCCGCTCGCGCGCGGCGATGTGATCAATTCGCTCGAGGACGCGCTCTACCGCGGCCAGATCGAGCGGCGCCAGTTCCTGCGCCTCGCACTCGCCGCCGGCATGGGCATGACCGCTGCGCAGGCAGCGGCGCAGGAGGGCGGCGATGCCGCCATCACGCAGCTGTACAACGCCCGCCAACTGCAACCCGAATACGACTACATCGTGGTCGGATCCGGCAGCGGCGGATCGGTGGTCGCCGGCCGCCTGGCGATGGAGACCGACGCCCGCGTGCTGGTGCTCGAGGCCGGCGGCACCGACCAGGTGCCGGCCGTGCTGAACCCGGGCCTGTGGCCGACCAACATCCGCAGCGAGCGCGACTGGGGTCACACGGCGGCGCCCAGCCCCACGGTGAACAACCGCGCGCTGATCCTGCCGATGGGCAAGGTGGTGGGCGGAGGCTCGTCGGTGAACGCGAGCGTGTGGGCGCGCGGGCACAAGAGCGACTTCGACCGCTGGGCGGCCGAGACCGGCGATGCGGCCTGGAGCTATGCACGTGTGCTCGAGATCTACCGGCGCATCGAGGACTGGCAGGGTGCGCCCGACCCGGTGCGCCGCGGCAAGGGCGGCCGCCTGTGGGTCACGCCCGCGCAGAACCCCAACCCCGTCGCGCACGCGATGCTGGCCGCTGCGGCGTCGCTGGGCATCCCGAAGTTCGACGACCAGAACGGCGCGCTGATGGAAGGCGCCGGCGGCGGGGCCATCGCGAACCTGCGCATCCGCGATGGTCGGCGCCGCAACCTGCCGTCGGACTATCTCTATCCCGCGTTGCGGCGGCCGAACCTCACGCTGTTGACGGGCGCGGAGGTGCAGTCGCTGCAGATGGACGGGCAGCGCGTCACCGGCCTCACGTTCGTGCGCAACGGGGCCGTGCACACGGTGCGGGCGGCGCAACGCGTCGTGCTGTGCGCCGGCGCGATCAACACGCCGAAGGTCCTGATGCTGTCGGGCATCGGCGACGAGGCCGAGCTCAAGCGGCACGGCATCCGAGTCGCCGCGAAGCTGCCCGGTGTGGGCCGCAACTTCCAGGACCACGTGCTCGTCGCCGGTTGCATCTGGGAGTACAAGAACCCGCTGCCGCCCGCGAACAACGCGGCCGAGGCGACCTTTTTCTGGAAGAGCGACCCCGCGCTCGCCTCGCCCGATCTGCAGCCGTTTCAGATCGAGGTGCCGTATGCGTCGGAGGTCACCGGGCCGCAGTTCAAGCCGCCGGCAGGCGCCTGGTCCATCGCCCCGGGGCTGGTTCGTCCGAAGAGCCGGGGCCGCGTCACGCTCGCGTCGGCCAACCCGGCCGACATGGCGAAGGTCGACGGCGCGTTCCTCAGCCACCCGGACGACGTGAAGGCCTTGCTGCGCGGCATCGAACTGTGCCGCGAGATCGGCAACGCCGCGGCGATGAAGAACTTCGTCAAGCGCGAGGTGATGCCCGGGCGCCTGCCGCGCGACGAGATGCTGCACTTCCTGCGCAACGCCGCGGGCACCTACTTCCACGAGAGCTGCACCTGCAAGATGGGGCGCGACGAGATGGCGGTGGTCGACGGCAGCCTGTCGGTGCGCGGCGTCGAGGGTCTGTCGATTGCCGACGCATCGGTGATGCCGGCGGTGTCCACCGGGAACACGATGGCGCCCACCGTGATCATCGGCGAACGCATGGCCGACGTGCTCTTGCGGCGCGCGTGACCGCGCCGCCGGTCGCTCATCGCTGCTTGCGCCGAGGCAACAGAGCCGCCTCGTGCTCGAAGTGCGCCGCCAGGGCCTGTGCGGCCGGCGTCAACGGGCTGTCGTGGCGCCGGAACAGGCCGACGCGGTAGACCGGCAGTGCGTCTTCGATCGCCAGCGCGACCACGGCGCCCTGGAAGAAGCCGTGGCGCAGCAGCTCGGCCGGCACCAGGCACAGGCAATCCGTGGCAGCCACCATCGCCAGCGTGTCCAGCGGTGAATCGGTCTGCACCTGGACGAACGGCGTGCCGAGGCCCGCGGCTTCGAAGGCGTCATAGATGCCTGCACCGGGCCGACCTCGCGCCGCGCCGACGACGAAGCGCGCGTGCTGCAACCGACGCAGGCTGCGGGCTCGCGCGTCGGGGTGTCCGGGCCTTGCCACGAGCGCCATGTCGCTGTTCAGCAGCAGCGTCGTCGCGAACTCGCCGACCGGCATGTCGCCGGGCATCGGGCAGATCGCGAAGTCGAGGAGGCCTTCGCGCAGCAGGGGCGTCAGCGTGTCGTACAGCCCGCCGTGGCTGCGCAGCTGCACCTGCGCGAAGCGCTGGCGGAAGCGCTCGACCGCGGCCGGCGCGAGCAGGATCGACGCTGCGGTAGAGATGCCGTAGTGCACGTGGCCGAGCTGCTCGCCGAGCAGCTGGCCCACGGCTTCCTTCGCACGCCGCGCCTCGGCCACCACGAGTTGCGCATGCGGGAGGAAACGCGTGCCGTAGTCGGTCAGCCGCAGGCCCTTCGCGCTGCGCGTCACAAGCTGCGCGCCCAGATGCTCCTCCAGGCGGCGCAGGGATTTGCTCAGTGCGGGTTGCGTCTGCCCGCTCGTTCTCGCGGCGGCGTGCAGGCTGCCGTGCTGCGCCACCGTGCAGAAGTCGATCATCTGCTGCAGGGTCATGATGCCTGGAGGTTATCGACCGGACGTTCTGCCGACTACCCGGAATTGCCCCCGTCGGCTAACTTGAAGCCTGGCCAACCGCCGAGCCGCACGCCTGGAGCTCTTGTCCATGACCTCACGCCCCAACTTCGTCTTCGTGCTCGCCGACGACCTCGGATATGCCGACCTGGGATGCACCGGTGCCCGCGAGCCGGTGTCGCCCCATCTCGACAGGCTGGCCGAGCAGGGCCTGCTGTTCAGCCACGGCTATTCCAACTCGCCGGTGTGCTCGCCGACGCGCTTTGCATTGATCACCGGCCGGTACCAGTACCGGCTGCGGGGTGCCGCCGAAGAGCCCCTGGCCGGGCGCGCGCGCGGCAGCACCACCCTGGGTCTGCCGCCCGAACATCCCACGCTGCCGTCGCTGTTGCGCGACGCCGGCTACACCACGGCGCTGGTCGGCAAGTGGCACCTGGGCTACCTGCCTCACTTCGGTCCGTTGAAGAGCGGCTACCAGAGCTTCTTCGGCGCGCGCTCGGGTGGCGTGGACTACTTCAGCCACCGGGACATGAGCGGCAACCACGACCTCTGGGAGCACGACGAGCCTTGCCATCGCGAGGGCGAGTACCTCACCGACCTGATCAGCGATTCCGCCGTGCAGTACATCGAATCTCGACGCAGCGGCGAGCCCTTCATGCTCAGCGTGCACTACACCGCGCCGCACTGGCCGTGGGAGGCGCGCGAAGACGCTGCCGAGTCGGCACGCATCGCGGGCCGCATCTCGCACCTCGACGGCGGCTCGATCGCCACCTACCGCCGCATGATCCGGCAGATGGACGAAGGCATCGGCCGCATCGCCGCAGCGCTTGCGGCGCGCGGCTTCGCCGACGACACGCTCATCGTCTTCACCAGCGACAACGGCGGCGAACGATATTCCGACAACTGGCCCTTCGTCGGCCAGAAGATGGACCTGATGGAAGGCGGCATCCGCGTGCCGCTGATTGCGCGCTGGCCGGCACGCATCAAGCCCGGACTCAGCCACACGCCGACGATCACGATGGATTGGGCGGCGACGATGCTCGCGGCCGCCGGGGTTGAAGCGCATCCGGAGTACCCGCTGGACGGCGTGGACTTGGCGCCTCTGTTCGACGACCCGCAATGGGCGCCGCGGCGCGACCTGTGCTGGCGCATGCTGCATCGCCAGCAGCGTGCACTGCACAGCGACCGCTGGAAGTACCTGCGCGTCGACGGGCATGACTACCTGTTCGACCTGTCGCACGACGAGCGTGAGCGCGCCAATCTGGCGCAGCGCGAGCCGGCGCGCCTGGCCGAGCTGCGCACGCGCTGGGAAGCATGGGCAGCCACGATGCCCGGCATCCCTTCCGACGCAGCCGCTTCGCTGGTGTTCGGCGAAGCCGACATGCCGCGCGCATCGCATTGAGCGCACCCGACCTCAAACAGAACGGAGACAAGACATGCAACGCAGAACCCTGTTGAAAGCCGCCGGCGGCAGCCTGCTCGCTCCCACCGCATCGCCGCTGTTCGCGCAGAACCAGGGGCCGGTGCGCATCCTGATCGGCTTCGCGGCCGGCGGCGGACTCGACGCCTGCGCGCGCCTGGTGGCCGAGCAGCTGAAGGAGGCGATCGGCCGCCCGGTCGTGGTGGAGAACAAGACCGGCGCTTCCGGCCGGCTCGCGGTGGAGGCGGTGAAGCTCGCGCCGCCCGACGGCGACACGCTGCTGATCGCGCCGCAAGGGCCGATGACCTTGTTCCCGTTCATCTACAAGTCGCTGCGCTTCGATCCCGACAAGGACTTCACCCCGGTGACGGGGCTGATCACGAGCGACTTCTGTCTTGCCGTCGGTCCGCAGGCGCCGGTGTCCGACATGACCGGCTTCAAGCAATGGGCGAAGGACGCCGGCGACAAGGTGACCTACGGATCGCCTGGCGCCGGGACGATCCCGCACTTTCTCGGCGTGCAGATCGCCCGCGGCCTGGGCATCACGATGACCCACATTCCCTACCGCGGCGGCGGGCCCGCCGTGCTGGACCTCCTGGGCGGCACCCTCAGCGCGGTGGTGACGCCCATCGCCGACCCGCTGGAGATGCACAAGGCGGGGAAGGTGAAGATCCTTGCGACCACCGGCGCCGCGCGCAGCAAGCTGATCGATGGCATCCCGACTCTCAAGGAGTCCGGCATCGACCTGGAT
>DATKCI010000033.1:0-9081 GCA_035513255.1 Piscinibacter sp.
ACCGTTTAGCCACGTGCACGGCCAAATCGTATTGAGGCCCTTTGCTTTGGTGACTTTCATTTGGGCCAGCAAATGAAAGTTACCCGGCTGCCGGGCCGGAACCCGGCTTGCAACGCGAACAAAACAACCTACTCGGAAGCACTCCACCAGTGGACCCCGGCTTTCGCCGGGGTGACGGCGTAGTGGCGACGGGGTGACGGCGACGGGGTGACGGCGACGGGGTGACGGCGCGGGGTGACGGCGACGGGGTGAGGGCGCGGCGTGTCGGCGCGGCGTGACGGCTCGCGGGGGGGTGTGACGGTGCTACGGCGCGGAGTGACGGTGCTACTGCGGGTTGACGGCGTATCACCGGCGACGGCCTGCTCGCGGGTCCCGACCGATGATGAACCCGAAAGATGCAGCAAAACGAGGCAGCAGGCGTCGCCGCCCGCTGCCTCAGCTGTCGGACTCGCCGGGTCAGCTCTTGCCCGACACCACCAGTTGGTTGTCGACACTCTTCACGCCGTCGACGCTGCTCGCCAGCTGCGTCGCGCGCTGCTTGGTCGCCTCGTCGGGCGCGGTGCCCTTCAGCGCGACGCGGCCGGCATCGGTGTCGACGTCGATGGCCATCGCGCTCAGGTCGGGATCTTTCGCCAACTCGGCGTTGACCGACGTCGTGATCACCGCATCGGCCACTTTGTCGGTGGCCTGGTCAGCGGCGTTCTGGGTGGCAGCCTTGAGGTCGCGACCGGCCTCGCGTGTCGCGGCGGCCGTGTTTTCCGCGCCGCGCTCCACGGCGTCGCCCGCCCGCTCGGCCCGAACTTCGGCGGCACTCTCGGTGGTCTGGGTGGTAGTGGCGTCGTCGCGGCGGTCGCAGCCGGCCACAGCCAGCGAGGCGAGCAGCACGCTCACTGCAGACATCGTCATCGTTTGCTTGGTCGTCATGGCATCTCTCCTTGTAGAACGCGTCGCACGCGGCGACTCTGTATGGGCGGCCCGGCTTCGGGCGAATGCCGAGGCGGCAGACGGACTTCGTCCGGGACAGATCAACCATAGGGCCGGCGAGGCGGTCGCGCCCTCGGCCCTGGCCGCGTCTTCTTGTCGGAGGATGCTCACAACCCGCTCGGTTGTCCCCGAGAAACGGAAGCGTCCGGATGCGCAACTAGCGTTCGCTTACGTGTCCCGCGTTGGCTTAGACTGCGCGAAAGTCCCGATGGGGTTGTCATGGGCCCGAATGCGTCGGCCGAAAACACGGCCAGAACCGTACTGATCGTCGACGACATGCCCGCCAACCTCGGCGTGCTGACCAGCCATCTGGAGCGCCAGGGATACACCGCCGTGGTGGCCCAAGGCGGCGAAGAAGGCGTGGAGCGCGCCGAGTTCGTGTGCCCCGACCTGATCCTTCTCGACGTGATGATGCCCGGCGTCGATGGCTTCGAGACCTGCCGCCGGCTGAAGGCCAACCCCGTCACGCGCGACATCCCGGTGATCTTCATGACCGCGCTGACCGACACCGGCGACAAGCTCACTGGCTTCGCCGTCGGCGCCGTCGACTACGTGACGAAGCCGCTGAACGGCGCGGAGGTGCTCGCGCGCATCGACACCCACCTGACGCTGTACGGCCTGCGCCAGCAACTCGCCGCGCAGAACGCGCAGCTGCAGGAGGAGATCGCTGCGCGCGAACACACCCAGGCCGCGCTGCAGCGCTCGAACACCGAGCTCGAGCAGCTCGCCTATGTGGCCTCGCACGACATGCAGGAGCCTCTGCGCATGGTGGCGAGTTATCTGCAGCTCGTCGCACAGCGCTACAAGGGCCAGCTCGACGCCGACGCCGACGAGTTCATCGGCTACGCCGTGGACGGCGCCAAGCGCATGCAGGCGCTGATCAACGATCTGCTGGCGTACTCGCGCGTCGGCACCAAGGCGCGCCCGTTCGAGCAGACCGACTGCAGCAAGGTGATGGACACGGCGCTCGCGAACCTGCGCATCGCCATCCAGGAGAGCGGCGCACGGATCACGCGCGGCCCGCTGCCGGTCGTGAAGGGCGATCCGCTGCAGCTGCTGCAGCTGTTCCAGAACCTGATCGGCAACGCGCTGAAGTTCAAGCGCGTCGACCCGATCGAGGTGCACGTCGCCGCCGAGCCGGCCGACGGCGAATGGCGGTTCACCGTGCGAGACAACGGCATCGGCATCGCCGCGGAATACCACGAACGCATCTTCGTGCTGTTCCAGCGGCTGCACGGCCGCGGGGACTATCCCGGCACCGGCATCGGCCTCGCGATCTGCAAGAAGATCGTCGAGCGCCACGGCGGGCGCATCGGCGTGCAGTCGCAATTGGGCGCCGGCGCGGCGTTCAGCTTCACGATCCCGCGCTGACCGCGGCGAGCGGCCCCGGGTTTCACCGGCCTTCAGGCGCTGGCAAAGCCCCGGCCGGCGTGCAATCATCGGCCGACCTGGGGAGCGGTGCGTACCGCGCGGGTCGGAGTGGGCCACGAATGCGTCTGAAGCTGCGCTTGTCCATCATGCTGGCGGTCGTCGTGGGCCTGCTCATTCCCGCCGCGCTGGGCAGCCTGCTGACGCTGGACTACGAGCAGCGTGCGTTGACGAACCGCCTGTCGTCCGATCATGCGCGCTTGACCGAGATCCTCGCCTTCGGCGTCGAGAACGCGCTGTGGAACGTGAGCCCGGACAGCGCCCGGCCGCTGGTCCACTCGGTACTCGGCGACGAGCGCGTGGTTCGCGTGGTCGTGCACGACGAGTACTTTGGCGTGCTCCTTGCCGGCGAACATGCCGAGCGCCGGACCAGCCGCCAGTTCGAGCGAACGCGCGACGTCGTGCACGACGGCAATCGGATCGGCCGCGTCACGGTGGAGATCGACTCCGGCCTGTACGACGCCGAACTGTCGAAGGCCCGCACGGCGCTGATCCTCATCGTGCTCGGCCAGTTGCTGCTGGCGCTGCTGCTGATCGTCGGCTTGCTCAACGCCCGGCTGATCGCGCCGATCCGCCGGCTGATGAACGAGTCAGAGCGGCTCGCGCGGCGCGAGCTGGACGTGCCCTTCGTCTGGCACCGCGGCGACGAACTCGGCAGCCTCGGCGCCGGCCTGGAGCGCACGCGCCAGTCGCTTCAGGCGCTGTTCGACGAGCTCGAAGCGAAGAACCGCCAGCTGAGCGACGACATCCGGCGGCGCATCGACGACGAGCAGGAGCTCAAGCGCCATCGCGAGCACCTGGAAGATCGCATCCGCGAACGCACCGCCGAGCTCGAGGTCGCCCGCGACAAGGCCGAGGTCGCGAACCTGGCGAAGAGCTCATTTCTTGCCGGCATGAGCCACGAGCTGCGCACGCCGCTGAACGCGATCCTCGGCTATGCGCAGATCCTCCAGCACGACAAGGGCCTCGCCGAGCGCAGCGCCACGGGGCTGGCGACGATCCAGCAAAGCGGCGAGCACCTGCTCGCGCTGATCAACGACATCCTCGACCTGTCGCGCATCGAGGCCGGCCGGCTCGACCTTTTCGTCAACGCGATCGATCTGCCGGCCTTCCTGCAGGGCATCGCCGACACGATGCGCATCAAGGTGGAACAGAAGGGCCTGCTGTTCACGCTGGACAGCGACGGCGCCCTTCCGAGCGCCGTGCAGGTCGACGACAAACGGCTGCGCCAGGTGCTGCTGAACCTGCTCGACAACGCCGTGAAGTTCACCGACCGGGGCGGCGTGAGCCTGCGCGTGCGCCGGCTGCCCGGCGACGACGCCCGCCCGCGGCTGCGCTTCGAGGTCGAAGACACCGGCGTCGGCATCGAAGCCGCGCATTTCGCGTCCATCTTCCTGCCGTTCGAACAGGCCGGCGATCCGCAGCGGCGCCTGGGCGGCGCGGGCCTCGGCCTCGCGGTGAGCCGGCAACTGGCGCGCCGCATGGGCAGCGACATCGAGCTGCACAGCGAGGTCGGCCGCGGCAGCCGCTTCTGGTTCGACATCGAGACCATGGTGGCCGAGGCGGTGCCGGCGCCCGCCGCGCCGAAGGCGCGCATCGTCGGCTACGAAGGGCCGCGCAAGAAGGTGCTGGTCGTCGACGACGTCGAGGGAAACCGGGCCGTCGTTTGCGACCTGCTGCGTTCGCTGGGCTTCGACGTGTTGGAGGCAGACAACGGCGCGGCAGGGCTGCGCGCCGCGCAGGAGCAGCGCCCGGATCTCGTGCTGATGGACATCGTGATGCCGGTGATGGACGGCCTGACCGCCACGCAACGCCTTCGACAGTCGCCGGACGGTACCGACATGCCGGTGATCATCGTGTCGGCCGGCGCTACCGAAGCCGAGCGGGGGCGAAGCCTGCAGGTCGGCGGCAACGCCTTTCTCGTGAAGCCAATCGCCTTCGAGGCGCTGTTCCGCCACATCGGCGAGCTGCTGAGATTGCGATGGATACATGCGTCGACTCCGGCCGCGGACACGGCGCCGCCCGACGCCGAGCAGCCGCTCGTCGCGCCATCCGCCGAGCAGCTGGAGCAGCTCTACCAGCTCGCGCGCATCGGCAACATGCGCAGCATCCGCCAGCGCGCGGACGAACTGTCGGGGCAGGACGCACGCTACGCCCCGTTCGCCGAGCGCCTGAGAACGATGGCCGGACGGTTTCAGTCGCGCGCCATTCTCGAGTTCATCGCGCACTACCGTGAGCAGGCGGCCACCCGATGAACGACGCCGAGGGCACCGCATTCAAGGGGTTAGCGCCATGTTGGTGCGCCCGGCATCGGGTCTATAGTGGACATCGCCGTACCCGGTGGCAACGAGTCACCGCCGGGCCGCCCCGAGGTGACGAAGCCGCAAGGGCCGCGAAGGGGCCTTTCGCGGTTCTTGGGGGCTGACGCCTAGGGCGTCCTGGGGCCGAAAAGGAGTCGAGGGATGAATGCGCCAAAGACGCTGCGACCGATCGAGATCCTGATGGTCGAAGACAACCCCGGGGATGTGCGATTGACGCGCGAAGCCCTCAAGGGCGGCAAGGTGTGGAACGAGATCCACGTCGTCGCCGACGGCGTCGCGGCGCTCGACTTCCTGCATCACCGAGCGCCGTACGAAGAAGCGATCCGGCCCGACCTGGTGTTGCTCGACCTGAACCTGCCCAAGAAAGACGGTCGCGAGGTGCTCGCCGCGATGAAGGCCGACGAATCGCTGAAGACGATTCCCGTCGTGATTCTCACGACCTCGCAGGCCGAAGAGGACGTGATCCGCGCCTACAACCTGCACGCGAACTGCTACGTCACCAAGCCGGTGGACTTCGAGCAGTTCACCCGCATCGTGCAGGCGATCGAACAGTTCTGGCTCACGGTGGTCACGCTGCCGCCGCGTTCATAGGCGCCGACATGGAAACGCCAATTCGCGTGCTGCTGATCGAAGACAACCCGGCGGACGCCCGGCTGATCGAGTTCATGCTGAACGACGCCAAAGGCCTCGCGTTCGAGCTCGAATGGCGGGACAGCCTCGGCGCCGGGATCGATCGCCTGGACGCCGGCAACGTCGACGTCGTTCTGCTCGACCTGGGCCTGCCCGAAAGCACCGGGCTCGACACGCTGCGGCGCCTGCTCGGCGCGGGACGCAAGGTGCCCACGCTCGTCGTGCTGAGCGGGCTCACCGACGAAGAGGTCGCCGTGCAGGCCCTGCAGTCGGGGGCGCAGGACTACCTCGTGAAAGGCCAGGTCGACTGCCCGCTGCTCGTGCGCGCGATCCGCTATGCGATCGGGCGCAGCCAGGCCGAGGAAGCCTTGCGCCAGGCGCACGCCGAGGCCCAGGTGGCGAAGCAGCGGGCCGAAGTGGCGAGCCAGGCCAAGAGCGCGTTCCTCGCCAACATGAGCCATGACCTGCGCACGCCGCTCAACGGCATTCTCGGCTTCGCACAGATCCTGCAGTGGGACCGCTCACTGACCGAGCGCCAGCAGATGGGCCTCGGCGCGATCCGCCAAAGCGGCGAGCACCTGTTGACGCTGATCAACGACATTCTGGACGTCGCCAAGATCGAGGCCGGCAAGCTCGAGATCTTCCCGAACGAATTCCACTTCGCCAAGTTCCTTCACGTGATCTGCGACATCATCCGCGTGAAGGCGGAGCAAAAGCCCGGGCTGCAATTCGTCTGCGACTGCCCATCGGACCTCCCCGAGGCCATCCGCGCCGACGAGCGCCGGCTGCGCCAGGTCTTGCTGAACCTGCTCGACAACGCGGTGAAGTTCACCGAGCGCGGCCAGGTGACGCTGCGTGTGCGCTTCACGCCGCCGACAAAGCTGCGCATCGAGGTGGAGGACACCGGCAGCGGCATGAGCGAGGAACAGCTCTCGCGGCTGTTCAAGCCATTCGAGCAGGTCGGCGACGTGCACCACCGCAGCGGCGGGACCGGCCTCGGCCTCGTCATCAGCCGCCAGTTCGTGCGACTGATGGGCGGCGACATCCACGTGAAGAGCGAGCTCGGCGTCGGCAACCTGTTCTGGTTCGAGCTCGACGTGCCGGCCAGCCGCTGGGCGCCACCTGATCCACCAGCGGCCGATCGCATCGTCACCGGCTACAAGGGGCCGACGAGGAAGGTGCTGGTGGTCGACGACATTGCCGGCAATCGCGCACTGCTGGTCGACGCGCTGCAGCGACTCGGCTTCGACGTGACGCAGGCCGCGGGCGGTGAAGAGGGACTGGCGCACGCCCAGGCGCAGCTGCCCGACCTGATCCTGATGGACATCGTGATGCCCGACATTAGCGGACTCGAGGCGATTCGCCGGCTGCGCCTGATGCCGGCGCTCGACACGGTGCCGGTCATCGCCGTGTCGGCCAGCACCACGCCGGACGTCGAGAGCAGCACGCTGGCGGCCGGTGCGAACGCGTTTCTGACGAAACCGGTCGACTTCAAAGCCCTGCTGGCGCTCACGTCGTCGCTGCTGTCGCTGCAATGGGTGGAGAGCAGCGACCGCCACGGCGCATCGTCGGGCAGAGCGGCGGCCTGACGGCCCGGCGGGCGAAGCGACGACACACCGGGCTCGAGCTCCGGTGTGTCGCCCACTCGCTACTTCCACTCGGCCTGCTGCAGTAGCGGGTCGTCGGTGAGGCCGAAGCTCGGCGCGATCTTCTTGCCGATCGTTCCGGGCGACGCCACGGCCGCCGAACCGCAACTGCCGATGGCCGTCTTCAGGATGGACCACAGCATGGCGCCGTCGCGCGGATTGCGCCTGGCGCTCGTGCTGCCCGTCACCGCGCCGGTGTAGCGGGCGACCGAATACGGCGCGTTGATCGTCGCGCCGTACTGCGTCCTCAGGTTGCGCGAGCCTTCGCACTGCGCGTCGGCATCATTCACGACGAGGATGCCGCCCGCCCAGCCTTCGGGCGGCGGCTCCAGACCCACCGACACGATGGTGCTCGACGGGAACAGGTCGCGGTACTGGTTGTAGGCCGTCACGCCGTCGTAGTTCTCGTAGCGCGCGTCGTACGACATCACGTTGACCATGTTGAACGACGAGGCCAGGGAAGGATGGCGCGACATCAGCAGGCGCTCTCGCCCGGCACTGCCGCCCCAGTACGAGATCTTGCCGGCGCAGTCCGGATCGCTCGACGTGGCCGAGGTGCAATCGGCGCCGGTCGACCAGGCCGCCGTGGTCAACAGCCTGCCGCCACCGGCCGCAGTGACCGCGGCCCTCATCGCCTTGGTGACGTTGGCGTAGCGGTCGACGTTGTCGTCCACCTCGTAGTCGACGTCCAGCCCGTCGATCCCCATGTCGCGCATGAAGTTGGTGAGCGCCGTGATGCGCGCGCCGCTGCCGGCCGCGCCTTCGGCCGCGAGGGCATCCCAGTTGTGGTAGGTGGCGCCGCCGATCGCGAGGACCACCTTGATGTTGCGCTGGTGCAGCACGTCGATCGCCGCCTTGATGTCGCGCGGCGTGGAGTTGAACGAGATGCCGGTGCCCGACCAGTTGTTCGCGGCCAGGCCGTTCCACGAGAAGTTCGGATCGCCGAATGCCACCATCACGTGCGTGTAGTTCGCCGGGATGCGTGCGAATTTGCTGGCCCGGTAGACCTCGGCCGAGTTCTTGCCGGTGGAGTCGAACCAGTTGTCGCTCCAGGTCGGGTAATAGCCGACGTACACGCGTTGGGTCTGGTTCGCGCTGAGGGCTTCGGGCGGCAGGCCGGGTGCCGGGGCCGGTGCGGGGGCGGGTGCAGGGGCCGGCGCAGGTGCGGGGGCCGGTGCCGGAGCGGGCGCCGGTGCTGGAGCGGGAGCCGGCGCAGGCGATGGCGCCGGTGCGCAGCCGGCTTGCTGCGTCCACGGCTGGCCGCTTCCGGACGGACCGCTGTTCGTGGCCGGGTTCTGACCCTGGGTCCACCAGTTGGCCATGTAGTTGATACCGCTGACGCTGGCAAGCTGGCCGCCGGTGTAGACCGCTCCGCTGCTCCAGACCGGGGCGCAGCCCGGCGCGGGCGCGGGCGCGGGCGCGGGCGCAGGAGCTGGCGTGGGTGCCGGGGCCGGGGCCGGGGCTGGAGGTGGCGGCGGCGGCGTGCCGCTGCTGGCGCCCATGTCCTTCCACAGGCTGGGCTCGGTCGGGGTCCAGCCGGTACCAGAGTAGTCGGTCTGGTCGACCAGGGCCTGGTAGTCGCGGCCCTGGTACGACACCATCGTGCCGGCTCTGTAGAACGTGTCGGGCTGCCAGGACGGGTAAGCGGCGTAGATCGACGTGGCGGCCAGCGCGGCAGTCAGCGCGCAAAGCACGCGAAGCCGGCGGCTGCGTGCGGTCTTGGTCATGTGCATGTTGTCCATCTCCGTTGCGGGACAAGTAGCGAATCCGGCCCGGACAGGTCCGGGCGGCATGGTCCAGACGTACTGCGCGGCGTCTGGTGGCGCTACTATGGATGGATCAAGACCAATCTGTCACCTGATAATAACCAGTTAGATACCACTTATTACCATTCAGATACCAGAAGCGAGTGATCACCCCGGCCTGCCGTACCCTCCGCCACCGGGTGTTTCGATGACGAACACGTCGCCCGGCTGCATCTCGGTCGAACCGATGTGGTCGAGCATCTTCACGCGCCCGTCGGCACGCTCGACGCGGTTGGTGCCGGGCGCGCCGGGTGAACCGCCGGCCAT
>DATKCI010000034.1:0-2802 GCA_035513255.1 Piscinibacter sp.
ACCGTTTAGCCACGTGCACGGCCAAATCGTATTGAGGCCCTTTGCTTTGGTGACTTTCATTTGGGCCAGCAAATGAAAGTTACCCGGCTGCCGGGCCGGAACCCGGCTTGCAACGCGAACAAAACAACCTACTCGGAAGCAACCCAGCAGGAGCCACTCCACCAGTGGACCCCGGCTTTCGCCGGGGTGACGACGCGGGGTGACGGCGCGGGCGCCACTCCCGGATTGGCACTCCGGGCTACCGATGCCGCTGCCGCGCGAGCGCCGCGCCCTCGCCCAGCGCGCGCAGCTTGGCCTCCGCCACAGCGCGGCTCATCGGCGCGAGGCCGCAATTCGTGCAGGCAATGAGGCGCTCGGGCGGTACGAACTGCAGCGCGCGGCCGATCGTGTCGGCCACTTCGTCGGCCGTCTCGATCGTCTCGCTGGCGACGTCGATCACGCCGACCATCACGTCCTTGCCCTTCAGCAGCGCCATCAGCTCCGCCGGCACATGGGAGTGGATGCACTCCAGGCTCACCTGGTCGATGCAGCTCGCGGCCAGCGCCGGGAACACCTTCTCGTACTGCCGCCATTCGTCGCCGAGCGTCTTCTTCCAGTCGATGTTGGCGGCGATGCCGTAGCCGTAGCAGATGTGCACCGCCGTCTTGCAGACGAGGCCCTGCGCGGCGCGTTCGAGCGCCTTCACGCCCCAGTCGGCCGCCTCTTCCATGTAGACGTTGAACGCCGGCTCGTCGAACTGCACGATGTCCACGCCGTCGGCCTGCAGCGCGAGCGCCTCCTGGTTCAGCAGCTCGGCGAACGCGAAGGCCATCTTCACGCGGTCGCCGTAGAAGCGGTCGGCGACGGTGTCGACGATGGTCATCGGGCCGGGCAGCGTGAACTTGATCTTGCGCGCCGTGTGCGCGCGCAGGAAGCGCGCCTCGCGCTCGTGCACGCGGCCCTTCAGCATCAGCGGGCCGACCACCTGCGGAACCATCGCCTTGTAGCGGTCGCGGCGGATGCCCATCTCGACCTTGTGCGCGAAGTCGATGCCGTCGACCTGCTCGAGGAAACCGTGCACGAAATGCTGGCGCGACTGCTCGCCGTCGCCGATCACGTCCAGGCCGGCGTCTTCCTGCGCCTTGATCCACAGCAGCGTCGCGTCGAGCTTGGCCTGCGCGAGCTCCGGGCCCGACAGCTTCCACTGCGGCCACAGTTTTTCGGTCTCGGCGAGCCAGGCGGGCTTGGGCAGGCTGCCGGCGATGGCGGTGTCGAACATGGGAACCTCCAGTGGATGCTGCGAAACGCAGCGTAGCGCCGCAGGCCCCGCACGTCACCGGGTGAGACCCGTTCGCGCGCGAGCTGCGGCGGTGGCGCGCGGCGATACTTGCCGCCGATGCAAGCGATCCTCGCGGTCACGATCCCCTTCTTCGCGCTCGTGCTGTGCGGCTACCTCGCCGCGCGGCGGGGCGTGCTGCCTGAGGCGGCCATTCCGGGGCTCAACACCTTCGTGCTGTTCTTCGCGCTGCCGTGCATGCTGTTCCGCTTCGGCGCGAGCATGCCGTTCGCGCAGCTGATCGATCCGGTGCTGATCGCCGTGTACGGGCTCAGCGCGCTGGTGATGGTGTTCTTCACGATCGCCGCCACGTTGCGCCGCGACGGCCGCCCGCACGGCGTCGACCTGAAGAACGCCGCCTTCGGTGCGCTCGTCGCCGCGTTTCCGAACACCGGCTTCATGGGCGTGCCGCTCCTGGTCGCGCTGTTCGGCGACCGCGCGGCCGGCCCGGTCATCGGCACGGTGCTGATCGACCTGATCGTCACCAGCACGGTCTGCATCGCGATCGCGCAGCCGCAGCGCGGCGGCGCGGATGCGGTGCCGGCGAGCCCGATGAGCTCGCTGCTGCGTTCGCTGCGCGGACCGATGACCAACCCGCTGCCGTGGGCGATCGCACTGGGCGCGCTGTTCGCCGCCACCCGCCTCGAGCTGCCGGGACCGATCGCGCAGATCGTCAAGATGCTCGGCGACGCGGCGACGCCGGTGGCCTTGTTCACGATCGGCGCCGTGCTGTGGCGCGCGGGGCAACATGTGCACAACCGCACGCCGCTGCGCGAGTACCTGCCGGTGGCGTTGTTCAAGCTGCTGATCCACCCGCTGCTGGTGCTGAGCGTCGGCCTGCTCGCCCGCCACGCCGGCGCGCCGGTCACGCCGTTCGGCCTGACGGTGCTCGTGCTCGCGGCCGCGCTGCCCAGCGCGAGCAATGTGTCGCTGCTGGCCGAGCGCTACGGCGCCGACAACGGCCGGGTCGCCCGCATCATCATGGCGAGCACCGTGCTGGCGTTCGCGAGCTTTTCGCTGCTCGCCTGGGCGATGGGGGCCTCACAAACCCAGTAGATTGCCGTTCTCTATCGATCTACTAGGAGCAATCGATCTTCCAAACGAACGCCAGCTTCCGTCACCCCGCAGTAGCCCGTCACCCCGCGCCCCGTCACCCCGGCGAAAGCCGGGGTCCACTGGTGGGGTGCTTCCGAGTGGGTTGTTTTGTTCGTGTTGCATGCCGGGTCCCGCCCCGGCAGGCGGGTAACTTTCATTTGCTGGCCCAAATGAAAGTCACCAAAGCAAAGGGCCTGACATCAGGCCGTGCACGTGGCTATGCGGCCCGGCGGGCCACTTATGACCGCCGAGGTACATCAAACCGGCGGCCCGCTCGTCAACTACGGGCCCGCTGCGCGTCGCCCTTAGTCCGGGTATCGATCTTGGTATTTGCATTGGTGTTGGTATTGGTCTTGGTATTGGTATTCGGTCCGCTTCGGACCGAAACAACA
>DATKCI010000035.1:0-2173 GCA_035513255.1 Piscinibacter sp.
GACATCAGCATCGTTGTCCGAGCAGGCGGTCTCGACGGCGACTTCATCGCCCACCCGCTCGCGACGTCGCAGGTGGTGCTGTGCGCGGCGCCGCAGTACCTGCGCCGACACGGTCAACCGAAGGACCCCGTCGGCTTGGCCGGGCACGCGCTGCTCATCGCGTCGCTCGGCCGCATGCCACGGGCGTTCGTCATGACGAACATTGGGAACCTCGATGCCCGGCAAAGGGGCACGACCGCCGAGGTTGCCCCCGAGCGTGTCGTGCTCAGCAGCCACAACGCGGAACTGATCCGTGCCGGCGCATTGGCCGGCATGGGCATCGCCGCGCTGCCGAGTTTTGCGGTGCAAGGTGATCTTGAACAGGGGCGGCTTCAGCGTGTGCTCGGCGACTGGCGGCTGTTCGATGTGTCGGTATTCGCCTGTCTCCCCAGCCGCAAACAAGTGCCCGCCGTGGTCCGGGCGGTGCTTGACTTCCTGCGTGCCGAGTTTCCCGGATCCGACCGCGATCCTTGGCTGCCGATGGAGGCTGCGGCGCCTCATCACCTGCGTCTCGCGGCGTAGGTCGATTCGCCGGCGACGCGAGATGCTCCTGTTCATCCTCCGGGCAACGACACGCCCGCCTGAGCCAACCCGGTCGCGTGCCGATCAGCCCGGCGGCACGCCGGCGGCAGCGAGCTGCCCGAGGTAGCCCTCGATCTGCGTGCGGTCCTTCAGGTAGAAGAGCTTGCGGCGCGCATAGGCGCAGCTGAATCCGGGCACTGCTTCCAGCAGCTGACCGACCGCCCGTTGCGCCTCCACCGGCCGCCCCAGCGCCGCCAGGGCCGCGGCACGGTGCGCCGTCGTCCAGTACTGGCAGTTCGGCAGCGCGCTGGCGCGCTCGGCCCAGCGCAAGGCCTCCTCGTGCTCTCCCATGAGGATCAGCGCCAGCGCGCCGTAGCTCAGGAAGGCCCACAGCTGGGGATCGTGCGGGCTGAGCTCGATCGCCTTGCGGAAGCGCTCCACCGCCTCGTCGTAGCGGCACTCGTAGGCCAGTGAATCGGCCAGTCCGCAATAGGCGGCGGCGAAGGTCGGGTTCAGCGCGATCGCGCTCTCGTTGTCGGCGATCGCCTGCTCGTACTCGCAGCGCGCCAGCCTGACGCGCGCGCGCAGCGCCATGAAGGTCGCGTTCTGCGGGTCGATCGACAGCGCCCGGTCGCAGGCCGCCAGCGCCTCGTCCAGTCCCTCCGGCGTCGGGTCCGTGCCCCAGTACACCATGCCCAGGATCGTGGCGTAGGCCCACCAGGCGTGGGCTTCGCCCAGCAGCGGATCGAGTTCCTGGCTGCGGCGCAGCAGCCGCTGCGCTTCCACGTTGTCGGCGCCGGTGAAGCGGAACAGGTGGTGGGTGCCGAGGTGGTAGCAGTCCCAGGCCTGCAGGTTGGCCGGGCGCGCGTGGATCACGCGGTGGCGCTCGGCGAAGCCGATCTCGGGTTCGAGCCGAGCGACCACCTTCTCGGTGATCTCGTCCTGCACGGCGAAGATGTCCTGCAGGTCGCGGTCGTAGCGTTCGCTCCAGCGCGTGTGGCCGCTCCAGGCGTCGATCAGCTGCACATGGATGCGCACGCGGTCCCCGGCGCGCTGCACGGCGCCCTCCACGACGTAGTCGATGCCGTGCTCGCGCTGCAGCCCGCGCACGTCCACGGCCCGTCCCTTGAAGCCGAAGCTCGTGTTGCGGGCCAGCACGTCGAGCCAGCGGTGCTTGGCCAGGCGCGTGATGATGTCGGTGGTGACGCCATCGGAGAAGTACTCCTGCGCCGTTTCGCCCGACAGGTTGGCCCATGGCAGCACCGCCACGGCCGGGCGGTTGCGTGGCGGCGGTACGGGGGTCGCGGCCTGGGCGGGCATCTCGTTGCCCGCCTCGCTGCGGACGTGGACGCCGAGGTCGCCGGCGCGCCGCCGCGGCGGGTCGTCGTCGATGCGCCGCACCTCGCCGACGAAGCGGAACCCCTTCTTGTGGATGGTGCGGATCAGGCGCTGCGACTGTCCGTCGTCACCCAGGATCTGGCGCGCCAGCTTGATCCGGCTGCTCAGCGCCGCCTCGGAGACGATCCGGCCCTGCCACACGGCGTCGTTGATCTCATCCTTGCTGACCATGCGGTCGCAGTGCGCCACCAGCAGGGCCAGCAGTTCGACGACC
>DATKCI010000036.1:0-14684 GCA_035513255.1 Piscinibacter sp.
GGGTGACGGCGCGGGGGGTGACGGCGCGGGGGGTGACGGCGCGGGGGGGTGACGGCGCGGGGGCGACGGAGCCCGCACCGTTCGCGAACTGCCGCTCAGTCCACGCTCGCGCCGCTGGCTTTCACCACCGGCTCGTATTTCGCGAGCTCCCGCTTCATGAACTCGGCGAACTGCTCCGGCGTTGTCGGCACTGGCTCGGCCATCAGCTGCGCAAATCTGGCGCGCACGTCGGGTGCGTTGAGCGCGGCGACGAACGCGGCGTTCAGGCGATCGATCACCGGCTTGGGCGTGCCGGCGGGCGCAATGAGGCCCCACCAGGTGTCGATCTCGAAGCCTGGCAGCGCGTCGGCCATCGGCGGCACGTCGGGCAGCAGCGGCGAGCGCTGCGCCGTCGTCACCGCGAGTGCCTTGATCTTCCCGGCGCGGATGTTCGGCGCGGCGGTGGCGAGGTTGTCGAACGTGAAGTCGACCTGGCCGGACAGCAGCGCCATCTGCGCCGGGGCGCCGCCCGCGTACGGGATGTGCACCGAGAACACGCCGGCGCGCTTCTTGAACATCTCGCCTGCCAGATGGCCGGCGCTGCCGTTGCCGCCGCTGCCGTAGTTCAACTTCGCGGGGTTGGCCTTCGCGTAGGCGATGAAGTCCTTCAGCGTGGCGATGTTCAGGCGTTGCGCGGTCTCGGCGTTGACCACCAGCACATTGGGCACACGCACCGTTTGTGTGATCGGCGCGAAATCCTTGGCGGCGTCGTACGGCATTTTCTTGAACAGCCACGGGTTCACCGCGTGCATCGACGTCGCCGCAATGCCGATCGTCGTGCCGTCGGGCGCAGCCTTCGCGACCAGGTCGACGCCGATGTTGCCGCCGGCGCCGGGCCGGTTCTCGATCACGATGGTCTGGTCGGGCAGCGATTGGCGTGCCTTCTCGGCGAGCAGCCGCGTCGTCACGTCGATCGGGCCGCCCGGTGGAAACGGCACGATGATGCGCAGCGGCTTGCCCTGCGCAAAGGCGAGGGGCACGGCGAAAGCAAGGCCGAGGCTTGCGGCGAACGTCAGGCAAGCGCGTCGTGAAGTCATGTCTTCTCCTGGTGGCGGTCAGACCACCCATGCTATCCAAGCATCGCTGTGTCGGTGCCGCAAGCGCGCGCATGGCGCACTCGCAAGGCCGCACACCGCGCGCGCGGCCGAATCAGGGCTCGCCGGCGCGGTCCGCGCGCGCCCTGGCGGCCGCGGCTTCCAACCCTTGCCACGGCGGTTTTCCCGGCGCGAACCGCGCCCGCATGTAGGCTGCAAGTTCCGCCAGCTGCTGGTCGTCGAGTGCATCGCGGAAGGCCGGCATGAAGCCGACATCGCGCGTCGCCGGTTGCCGGATGCCGGCGAGGATCACGCGCAGCAGGTTGTCGGGCCGCGTGCTGTGCAGATTGCTGTTCAGCGCGAGCGGCAGATTCGGCCCGAGGGTCGCGGGGCCGTCGCCGTCGTGGTGGCAGGCACCGCAGGCGCCGGTGAACAGGCGCTGGGCGGCGCCGGGCAACGTGGCCTCTTGCGCTCGGCTGGTCGCCACCCAGGTGTGCGCGAGCGCAGCGGGATCGTTTGTCGCAGGCGCGTTGAACGACGCGAGGTAGTGCGCCATCGCCCGCACGTCCGCTTCGGGCACGGTCGCGAGCTCGCGCACCACCGGTGCCATCGGACCGGCCGCCACGCCATGCTGTTGCGTGTGCCCGAAGCGCAGGTAGCGGAACAGCTCGTCTTCGCTCCACGGCACCGGCGCGTGGCTCAGCGTCGTCAGCGGCGGGGCCTCCCAGCCTTCGACCATCGCGCCGGCGAGGAACGCCCGGCCGCCTTGCTCGGCGCCGAAGGCATTGCGCGGCGTGTGGCAGGCACCGCAGTGGCCGAGTCCGTTGACGAGGTAGTTGCCGCGGTTCCACAGCGCCGAGCGCGCCGTGTCCTGCGCCGGCGGGGCGGTGTCGAGGTACAGCGCGTTCCACATCGCCATCAGCGGCCGCACGCTGAACGGGAAGGCCAACTGTGCCGGCGCGACCTCGTGGCGCACGGCGGGCTGCGCCATCAGGTAGGCGTACAGCGCCATCAAATCGTCGTCGCTGGTCTTCGCGAAGGCCGTGTACGGGAAGGCAGGGTACAGGTGACGCCCGTCGCGCGAAATGCCTTCGCGCATCGCGCGCTGGAAGGCCGCGAAGGGCCATGCGCCGATGCCGGTTGCTACGTCCGGCGTCAGGTTGGTCGTGACGATGCTGCCGAACGGCGTTTCCATTTCACGGCCGCCGGCGTTCGCGACGCCGCCCGGCGCCGTGTGGCAGACGACGCAGTCGCCGAAGGCCGCGAGCTGGCGGCCGCGTTCGATCGTCGCGGCGGTGTAGATGCTCGCGTCGGGCTTCGCGATCGGCGCGATCGCCGTGCGCCAGCCGAGCGTCGCGGCACCCAGGCTCAGCGCGCCGGCAGCCAGCGCACCGGCACGCACCCACCAGCGTTTGCCGGCGGGCCACGGCGCATCGAACGGCGGCGGCGGTGCGTGGGCGGCAGCGACAGGGGTCGCGCGCTCCGGCGCCGGCAACGGATTGAGCGCCGCGCGCACGACCTCCGGCGTGAACGGCGGATTGCGAAAGCGCACGCCGGTCGCATCGAAGATCGCGTTTGCGATCGCCGCGGTGCCCGGCACCGAGGCTGACTCGCCTGCGCCGAGCGGCGCTTCACCGGGGCGCGGCATCAGAAGCACCTCGACGACCGGCACCTCGCGGAAGTTCAGGATCGGATAGCTGCCCCAGTCACGGCTCGCCACCGCGTGCGTCGTCGCATCGGTGCGCACCCGCTCCTTCAGCGCGCGGCTCGTCGTCTGCAGCACGTTGCCGTGCACCTGCTGCTGCACGCCGGCCGGGTTGACCATCAAACCCGCGTCATGGCCGACGACGACGCGGCTCACGTGCACCTCGCCGGTCCGCCGGTTCACCTCCACGTCGGCCACCCACGCGGCCCACGCGGCGCCGAAGCCGGGGAACTTGCTGTGCACGTAGCGCGCGTAGGCAAAGCCTTGGCCCTTGAGGATGTCGCCGTGCGCGAGCTGCTGCTGCGGCTTCGCGTGCGCGATCCAGCCGGCGCGGTCGGCGGTGGCCTGCACCAGCTCGGCGGCACGCGGGTCCTTCAGGTGCCGCAGCCGGTACGCGACCGGGTCGACGCCGGCCGCGGTCGCGAGCTCGTCGATGTACGACTCGTGCGCGAACGAGTTCGGCAACGCCGACACGCCGCGCAGCCACGACGCGCGCAGGATCGGCGCCATGTCGTTGGCCGCCACCCTCAGCGGCATGTAGTCGTAGGGCGGCACGGCGGTGCGGTCGCCCATCTCGTAGGCCGCCGCGTCGGGCGCAATGGTGCCGGTGAGCAGCAGCGCGAGCGTTGGTGCACCGTTCGACGGATACGAGGTCTGGAAGTCGTAGGCCGCGATGGAGCCGTCGGCGTTCAGCCCGCCGTCGATCTGCATCAGCTGGGCGGCGCCCTTGGGCTCCCACGCATGCTCCTGCTCGCGCGTGAGCTGCACACGCACCGGCCGGCCGACGGCGCGCGACAGCAGCGCCGCGTCGGCTGCCACGTCGTCGGCGCAGTTGCGGCCATAGCAGCCGGCAGCTTCCATGCGCACGACGTCGATCGCGGTGTCGGGCAGATCGGTGAGGCGTGCGAGGTCGGCGCGCAGCACGTGCGGGTTCTGCGTGCCGGCCCACACGGTGAGCGTGGCGGCCGGTCCTCCCTGCCAGTCGGCGAGGGCGCACGACGGGCCGATCGCGGCGTGCATCTGGTACGGCCAGACGTAGCTGCGCGGCATCGGCTGCGCGGCGCCGGCGAGCGCGGCATCGACGTCGCCTTGCTCGACCAGCACGCGCTTCGTTGCGGGGTTGGTGCGCAACGCGTGTTCCACATCGTCGAGCGAGCGCAGACCCGGCCAGGGTTTCCAGCTCACCTTCAGCGTGCGCATCGCCGCTTCGGCCTGCTCCTCGCGCTCGGCGACCACGCCGACGAAGTCGCGGATCACGACGACTTTGACGATGCCGGGCAGGTGCGCGATCGTCGATTCGTCGACCGCTTCCAGCGTGTTGCCGACGAAGTCGCCCGCGTCGACGCCGGCATACGGCGGCCGCACGACGCGGCCGTGCAGCATGCCGGGCACGCGCATGTCGTGCACGAAGACGAGCTCGCCGGTGGCCTTCGCGGGGATGTCGACCCGCGGCACCGACTGGCCGACGACGCGGTAGTCGGCGGGAGATTTCAGCGGCGCTTCGGGGTCGAGCTTGAGCTCGACGTGCCGGTCGCGCAGCAGCTCGCCGAAGCCGATGCGGTGCTCGGGCTCGCCGCGAACGCGCACGGTGCCGTGGCGCACGTCGAGCCTGTCGGGCGGTCGTTGCAGCGCGGCTGCCGCCTGTTCCAGCAGCCAAGCCCGCGCGGTGGCGGCCGCTTGGCGCAGCGGCACCGCGTGGATCTGGATCGACGCGCTGGCGATCGTTGCGCCCTGGTTGGGCGCGCGTGCGGTGTCGCCAAGCACCATGTTCACGCAGCCCATCGCGACGTCGAGTTCCTCGGCGGCGATCTGCGCGAGCGCGGTGCGGATGCCGGTGCCGAGGTCCACGTGGCCATGCAGCGCGGTGACGCTGCCGTCGTCCCACACCGCGACGAGGATCTCGGGACCCTCGGCCGGGTTGCCCGGCACCATTGCCGGCTGGCCCTTCGCGGGAGGCGGTGCCGGCGGCGGGTCGCGCAGGACCAGCAGCACGCCCCTCGCGTCGTGGAAGTCGCGCCGCGTGCGCGGCAGATCGGCGCGGCGGGTCATTGGGTCACCTCCGCGCTGCGCGCTGCGGTATTCGCCCCTTCGACAGGGCTCAGGACAGGCTTGGGAGCGGCCCGGCGGCTCATGAGCGGGACGGGTCGGTCAGCTCGGCGGCGTGGTGCACCGCCTGAAGGATTTCCAGGTGCGTGCCGCAGCGGCACAGGTTGTGCGACAGCGCGGCGCGCACCTGCTCGTCGGTCGGACGCGGCATGCGCCGCAGCAGCGCGACCGTCGCGACGACCATGCCGTTGAGGCAGTAGCCGCACTGCGCGGCCTGCGCATCGATGAAGGCCTGCTGCACCGGGTGCGGATGCTCGCGCGTGCCCAGCCCTTCGAGCGTCGTGATCTCGCGCTGCGCGACGCCGCCGGCCGGGATCACGCAGGAACGCGCGGCGACGCCGTCGACCAGCACGAGGCAGGCGCCGCACTCGCCGAGGCCGCAGCCGTACTTCGGCCCGTTCAGGCCGAGGTCGTTGCGCAGCACCTGCAGCAGGGGTGCGTCGGGCGGCGCGGCGAGCGCGTGGGTGCGGCCGTTGACGTGCAGGGTCAGCGTCATCCTGTCATCCCGTCATCCCGTCATACCGTCATACAGTCATACCGTCATACCGTCATACCGTCATACCGGTGAACGCCGGTATCCACTCGTGACAATGTCGCGGCTTCCAACAGTGGATCCCGGCGTTCGCCGGGATGACGACTTTGCGCTCTTCGCCGGGATGACGACGTTGGGGCGCTCACCTCAAGCCGCCATCCCGATGTCTCCCGACTGGATGCGCTTGACCCCCTTGGCCGTCATCTGCTTCCACGCCGCCGCCAGCGAGCCGTTGAGGTCGATCGCGCGTGTCGCGTCTTCGATCACATAGGTCTCGAAGCCAGCCTTGCGCGCATCCATCGCCGTCCACGCGACGCAGAAGTCGGTGGCCAGGCCGGTGACGAACACGCGCTTGATGCCGCGCTGCTTCAGGTAACCACCGAGCCCGGTCGGCGTCTTGCGGTCCGCCTCCTCGAACGCCGAATAGCTGTCGACGCCGCGGTGGTAGCCCTTGCGCACGATCATCTGGGCGTGCGGGATGTCCAGGTCCTGGTGCAGCGCCGCGTCCTGCGTGCCTTGAACGCAATGGTCGGGCCACAGCACCTGCGCGCCGTAGGCGAGCGTTGCCGTCTCGAACGGCTTCTTGCCACCGTAGCTGCTGGCGAACGACGCATGGCCTTTCGTATGCCAGTCCTGCGTGAGCACGACGTTGTCGAAGGCCTTCGCCAGCTTGTTGATCACCGGCACCACGTCCTCGCCCTTCGTCACCGGCAAGGTGCCGCCGGTGACGAAACAGTTCTGCACGTCGACAACGATCAGCACCGACTTCGCATCGGGCTTGATTGTCGCGGCGGCGAACACGCGCAAGGGCAAGGCGCTGCCGGCAAACAAGGCGGCGGCCGACGTCATCAGGAATCTGCGTTGCATCGTGGGCTCCTCGGGTTGATCGGTGACTTAGACGCTGAGGTAGGCGCGCCGCACCTCCTCGTTGGCCGCGAGCTCGGCCATCGTTGCCTGGTAGCGGATCTGCCCCTTCTCCAGCACATAGGCCCGGTCCGACACCAGCTCGGCGAAATGCATGTTCTGCTCAGACAGCAGGATGCTGACACCCTGCGACTTCAGCTGCAGGATCATGTGCGCCATCTGCTCGACGATCACCGGCGCCACGCCTTCGGACGGCTCGTCGAGCAGCACGAGATACGGGTTGCCCATCAGCGTGCGCGCGACGGTCAGCATCTGCTGCTCGCCGCCGCTCATGCGCCCGCCGGGGCGGTCCGGCATTTCGCCGAGGTTGGGGAACAGCTCGAACAGCGCCGAAAGTGTCCACTCGGGCGCGGCGCTGCCGTCGGCCCAGTGGCGTGGCGGCTGGCGGCCGACCTCGAGGTTCTCGCGCACCGTGAGGTCGGTGAAGATGCGCCGGTCCTCGGGCACGAAACCCAGCCCCATGCGCGCCACCTCGTGCGGTTCGCGCTTCGAGATGTCGTGCCCCATGAACGACACGCTGCCGCGCCGCTTGGCCAAGAGGCCCATCACGGCCTTCAGCGTGGTCGACTTGCCGGCGCCGTTGCGGCCCATCAGCGCGACGACCTCGCCGCGCCGGACCTGCAGGTCGACGTCGAACAGGATCTGCGCGGCACCATACCAGCCACACAGGCCATGCGCCTCGAGCAGCGGCGCCGCAGCGCCGATCGGTGGTGGGTTCTTGCTCATCACGCCGCTTCCTCGGAGGTGCGCTTTGCCTTCTCGAAGGTCTTGCCAGTCCCGAAGTACACCTCCTGCACCTTCGGGTGATCGCGGATCTCGAGCGGCTTGCCTTCCGCGATGAGCCGGCCGCGCGCGAGCACGATGATGCGGTCGGCGTAGGCGAACACGACGTCCATGCTGTGCTCGGTGAATAACACCGCGAGCCCGCGCTCGACGACCAACTTCTTCGTCAGCGCCATCAACTCGCTGCGCTCCTTCGGTGCCATGCCGGCGGTGGGCTCGTCCATCAGCAGCAGCTTGGGGCCGTTGGCCATCGCGATCGCCAGTTCGACACGTTTCACGTCGCCGTAGGCGAGTTCGCTGCACGGCCGCTCGGCTTGCGCCGCCATGCCCACGTGATCGAGCAGCGCATGCGCCTCGGCGCGTTTGTGCTCGGCGGCGCGGCGCCACATCGAGAACAGCTTCGCATCGGCCGAGAGCAATGCCATCTGCACGTTCTCGATCACCGTCAACGACGCGAAGGTCTCGGCGATCTGGAAGGTGCGGCCGACGCCGCGCTTCCATATCTCGCGCGGCTTGCGGCCGATCAGCTCCTGGCCGTCGAGACGGATCGAGCCGCCGTCGGCGCGCAACTGGCCGTTGACCATGTTGAACGTCGGCGACTTGCCGGCGCCGTTGGGGCCGATCAGCGCGAGCAGCTCCCCGGGGGCCAGCTCGAAGCTCACGTCGTCGACGGCCTTCAGGCCGCCGAAACGTTTTTGGAGCCCTCTGACTTGGAGCAAGCTCATTCCCATGCCTTTCGTAGCCCGGATGCAATCCGGGAGCGGCGGTCGACGAAGGAACAACCCCGGATTTCATCCGGGCTACGGGGCCCTGACACGCTCACGAGACTCATGCCTGCACCTTCACGCGCGACGCGAACAGTTGCCGCGCAAATCCGGCAATGCCCTGAGGAAATGCCAGCACCAGCAGCAGCACGATGCCGCCCAGCAGCGCGCGCCAGTAGTCGGTGCTGCGCGCCACGCTGTCCTGCAGCCAGGTGAAGGTGACCGCGCCGACCACCGGCCCGGCGAGCGTCTGCACGCCGCCCAGGAGCACCATCACGAGGCCGTCGACCGACTTGCCGACCGACATGCTGTCGGGCGAGATGCTGCCCTTGGAAAACGCGAACAGCGCGCCCGCCAGGCCCGCGAAGAGCCCGGCCACGATGAAGCCGCCCCATTGGAGGCGCTTCACGTTGATGCCGATCGCGTCGGCGCGCAGCGGCGAATCGCGCCCGGCGCGCAGCGCATAGCCGAACGGCGAGAAGAGCGCGCGGCGCAGCAGCAGCACGCCGGCAACGACCACCACCAAGGTCAGGTAGTAGTAGGTGTTCCGGTCGGCCAGCCACGCCGCCGGCCACACGCCGGTGAGGCCGTTGCTGCCACCGGTGAAATCGTCCCACTGGTAGGAGACCGACCAGACGATCTGCGCGAAGGCCAAGGTCAGCATCGCGAGGTACACGCCCGACAGCCGCACGCAGAACCAGCCGAACACCAGCGCACCGGCCGCGGCGACCAGCGGTGCCGCGAACAGCGAGACTTCCATCGGCCACTGGAAACGCAGCACCAGCAGCGCAGCGCCATAGGCCCCGAGGCCGAAGTAGGCCGCGTGGCCGAACGAGTGCATGCCCCCGGGCCCCATGATGAAGTGCAGGCTGGTCGCGAACAGCGCGGCGATCAGCAGGTCGATCGCGAGCACCGCCGTGTAGGGCGACTGTGCGCTGAGCAGCGGCAACAGCAGCAGTGCGATCAGCAGTGCCGCGCTGCTCCACTTGAGCCGCGCATCGGCTGGCCGCAGCGGCGCTTCGGCCGGCGCCGAGCTGCGGCTCAGCGCCTGCGGGCGGCCGAGCAGGCCCCAGGGCCGGACCACCAGCACGACCGCCATCACGAGGAATTCGGCCACCAGCGTGAGTTTGGAGAACGCGAAGCTCACGCCGAACAGCTCCACCGTGCCGAGGCCGATGCACAGCGCCTTGATCTCGGCGATCAGCAGCGCGGCGATGTAGGCGCCGGGGATGGATCCCATGCCGCCGACGACCACGACGACGAAGGCGTCGCCGATCGTCAGCAGGTCCAGCCCCAGGTTGGCCGGCTCGCGCGGCAGCTGCAGCGCGCCGCCCAGCCCCGCCAGCATTGCGCCGAGCGCGAACACCGCGGTGAACAGCCACGACTGGTTGACGCCGAGCGCGCCGACCATCTCGCGGTCCTGCGTGGCCGCGCGCACCAGCGTGCCCCAGCGCGTGCGCGTCAGCAGCAGCCACAGCAGGCCCAGCACGGCCGGGCCGATCACGATCAGCAGCAAGTCATAGCTCGGGAACTGCCGCCCGAGAATCTCGACCGAGCGCGACAGTCCCGGTGCGCGCGGACCGAGCATGTCTTCCGGCCCCCAGAACCACAGCGCCGCATCCTTGATGACGAGCACCAGCGCGAAGGTCGCGAGCAGCTGGAACAGTTCGGGCGCGCGGTAGATGCGACGCAGCAGCAGCACCTCCACCAGCGCGCCGAAGGCGCCCACTGCCAGCGCCGCGAGCAACAGCGCCGGCCAGAACCACCAGCCGCCGCCCAGCCAGCCGTACAGCGAGTAGGCGGCGTACAGGCCGAGCATGTAGAACGAGCCGTGCGCGAAGTTGACGATGCGCGTCACGCCGAAGATGAGGGACAGCCCGGCGGCGACGAGGAAGAGCGACGAAGCGCCCGCCAGGCCGTTGAGAAGCTGTACGACGAAGCCGGAGAAGTCCATGGCGGTGCGTGGTGGGCCGTGACGGCGTCGATCAGTCCTGCGCCCGGACCTTCTTCACCTCGTCGGCACCCGGCAGATACTTCGCGCCGTCCAGATAGCGGTAGTCGACCATCGTGCCCTTGCCGCCGTCGTTCTTCGTCCGGCCGACGAAGGCGCCCATCGTCGACTGGTGGTCTTCCGAGCGGTAGGTGATCGTGCCGAACGGCGTGGGCACCTGCAGGCCCTTGAACGCGGCAATCATCTTCTCGGTCTCGGTGCTCTTGGCCTTCGCGGCGCCGGCGGCCACCGACTTGATCATGCTGTAGCCCACCACCGAGCCGAGGCGCGGGTAGTCGTTGTACTTCGCGCGGTAGGCGGTCAGGAAGGCGTTGTGCTCCGGCGTCTGGATGCCGTACCACGGGTAGCCGGTGACGATCCAGCCGTTGGGCGTTTCGTCCTTCAGCGGATCGAGGTACTCGGGCTCGCCGGTCAGCATGCTGACCACTTCGCGCTTCTCGAACAGGCCGCGCGTGTTGCCCTCGCGGACGAACTTCGCGAGGTCGGCGCCGAACAGCACGTTGAAGATCGCATCGGGCTTGGCATCGGCCAGCGCTTGCACCACGCTGCCGGCGTCGAGCTTGCCGAGCGGCGGCGCCTGTTCGGCGACGAACTCCACGTCGGGCTGCGCGGCTTTCAGCAGCTGCTTGAAGGTGGTCACCGCCGACACGCCGTACTCGTAGTTCGGGTAGACGACGGCCCAGCGCTTCTTGTTCAGCTTGGCGGCCTCGGGCACCAGCATCGCCGACTGCATGTAGGTCGACGGGCGCAGGCGGAAGGTGTAGCGGTTGCCGTTCTGCCACACGATCTTGTCGGTGAGCGGCTCGCCGGCGAGGAAGAAGACCTTCTTCTGCTTCGCGAAGTCGGTCAGCGCGAGGCCGATGTGCGAGAGGAAGGAGCCTGTCAGCACGTCGACCTGCTCGCGCGAGAGCAGCTCCTCGGCGGCGCGCACCGCGTCGCCGGGGTTGCCGTTGTCGTCGCGCGTGATCAGCTCCAGCTTCTTGCCGTTCACGCCGCCGGCGGCGTTGATCTCCTCGACCGCGAGCTCCATGCCCTTCTTGTAGGGCTCGAGGAAGGCCGGCTGCACCTTGTAGCTGTTGACCTCGCCGATCTTGATCACCCCCTGCGCAAAGGCGGGAGCGCTCAGCGCGAAGCTGGCCAGGGTTGCCGTGAGCGCGGTGCGCATCGTCATCGTCATGAGTGGACTCCTCGTTGGTGGTGACACGTTGAAAGACGCTGCATCAGCGCAGTCCGTCTTCCCCTTGGATCTCATTGGCCTGCAGCCCGCCGATGCGCGGCAGCGGGCGGCCGCTGTCGGTGACCGCCACGGCCACGACGATTTCGTTGGCGCGCGGGGCGTCGGACACACGCGCCTCGATCGCATCGAAGTGGCTGCGCACGAAGGCGGCGTCCTTGTGGCCCAGCGGCACGTCGATCGCGGTGCCGAGGCCGCCGCGCTTCTTGGCCGACGGCACCAGCGCGGCGCCTTTTTCGACCGCGCGGCGCAGCGGGGCGCCGAGCTTGGGGTGAAGGATGGCTGCCGCGTGTTCGAGCTCGCCGGCCTCGCCGACGATCGCGGCCTTGCCGTAGCTGTGCGCGCCGCCGGGTGGGATGCCGAGCGCCTGCACGCATTTGTCGCCGAGCAGGGCGCCGAGTTCTTCGCCGATGTCGATCAGTTCGTCGAGCTGATCGACGTAGCGGCCGGCAAACGGGTTGTCGATCACCGCGATGGCCAGCGCCTTGCGCGTCGGCGGATCGATGTCGCGGCCCATTTCCTGGCGGGTCTCGTCGACTTGCACGATCAGTTTGCGGATCTTGGCGGTCATCGTGTGTCTCCTAGGTCGTCGTCCCGGCAGCAGACGTCGTCATGCCGGCGAACGCCGGTATCCACTGCGGGTAGTGGCTCGGCGCGGCCAGTGGATCCCGGCTTTCGCCGGGATGACGTGCCTGGGGGCGGGATGACGTGCACTGCCCTCACCGCAACCCATCCCACTTCGTAATGTCCGCCGCCTTCAACCCGCCGACCCGCGCATGCACCCGCGCTCCGCAGCTCATCGCGAGGATGTAGACGATCTCGTCGGCCGCCGGTGCGCCCGGCACGCGCACCTCGATCGCGTCGAAATGGCCGCGCACGTAGCTCGCGTTGATGTGCGTCATCGGCACGTCGAGCGCAGCGCCGGGCGGCCCGACTTTCTTTGTCGACGGCACGATCGCGAGCGCGTTGCCGGGCTGGCCCTTGCGGTCATCGCCCTGGCCTTGGGCATAGGCCGCGCGATCGCCTTTCCAGCCGAGCAGCTCGCGCATCGCATACCCGCCGGGCACGTGCCACAGCGCACCATGCTCGAGCTCGCCCGCGGCGCCGACGATCGCGCCCTTGCCGTAGCCTTCGATGCGCTCCAGCGGCACCGCCATCGCCGCGTGCAGCCGCTGCGCGAGCGTGATGCCCAGCGGCTGCAGCGCTTCCATCATCGGCAGGATGTCGGCCTCGTAGCGGCCGGCGAACGGGTTGCGCAGTACCGCGGCGATCGCCCCGCGGCGCAGCGGTTGCGCGGGCGGCGGTCCGAACTCGTGGTGAATGTCCTCGACGTGCGTCAACACGCGGCGCAGCTCGATCATTGGCAGCTCCTCGCGAGATGTCGGGTCAACAACAGGGCGGCGTTCGTCATCTATGCACACTCCGATGTTGTTAAGCAAATACTGAACCAACGGCTTGGCCGCACGGCTGCGGCACGCTGCCCTGCATTTGCGGCAACTGCGCCTGGCGCTCGGCGTCGACGAGCGCGAAGCGTCCCTGGCAGCTCAGCGCGGCCGACCAGATCAGCCCCAGCGCCTGCAGGTCGCGGGCACGGCGCTCGCCCGCTGCCAGGGCGTGTCGCACCGTGGCGTCGTCGAGCGTCGGCACGTCGACGGTCACCGGAAGGGTGCCGAGGTCGCTGTCGTCCTTCATCTCGCAGGCCGGGCGGCGCACGATGCGCGAATCGTCGACGTTCACCGCATTGGCGATCACCGTGGCCGCCGCATCGGCCTCGGCCGCGGTGCGCGCGAGCACCGTCACGCTGTCGGCGATACCAAGCGAGAAGCTGCGCCCGCGCCAGCCGCTGGTCGCGATGCCGCGCACCGGCAGGCTGGCATGCACGGTGAAGTCGGCATCGGTGCGCAACGGCCCGGCGCCTGTGCGCGGTTCGAAGCGCGACACGTCGGCGAACAAACCGACGCGCCATGAGCTGCCGGGCGTGAGATGCAGCGCGATGTCGCCGCCGTTGTTGACCCAGGCCCGCGTCACGCCCTCGCGCCGGTAGCAGGCGAGCACCGCCTGTGCCACGGCGCCCGCCACCGCCGCCATCGGCGTGATGTGGGCCGCGCGGTAGGGATGGCAGGCGACCCACATGTTGCGCGCCACGTCGCCGTTCAGCGGGCAGGCGCAGCCGGACACTGGCCGGCGCAGCAGCGGCAGTTCGGCGACGAGTTCGTCGAGGATCGTCTCGAAGCGCCGCCACGCCACCTGCTGCGCGTGCGCCAGCGTCGGCGCATCGCCGTCGGCGCCGATCAGCAAGTCGATCGGCCCGTGCTGGAAATGCCAGCGGCCATCGGGAAGAAGCTTGCGTTGTGCAGGCATATCGACCTCGCCGTTGTCAGCCGAGCAGCGGCGGCTGGCCGAGCGGCCACGGGTTGACGGTGGACGGCGCGAGCCATCTGCGTGCGGTCGGCGCGCCATCGTTGTGCCAGGCACCGTGGGTGAGCACCTCGTCCAGCGAACGCACATGCTCCATGTGGCCGCCGAGCGCGCGGTACTCGGACAAGCGCATGCTGAATTCGATCGGCGCGACGATGGCCGGCGTCGGCACCGTGCCGAAGCTGTTGTCCGGCATGCGGGCCACATCGACCATCAGCGTGATCCCGCCGCCCGGCCAGATGTAGGCCGGCGCGCCGCCGCAGGTCACGTTGACCATCGCCTGCTTGATCGATCGTGTGAGCAGCACCGGGTTCTCGGTCACGCCGGCGCGCAGGCTGCCGCCGGCGCCGCCGAGGAACAGCACGGTCGAGAGCGACGGTTCGCAGTTCTCGCCGATGCGTGCAACGATTCCCGCGACCGCCTCGGGCAGCGGGGCGGGCCGAGGCACCAGCGACTCGTCGAGCACCAGCCACTGCGAATGCTCGCCGGTGGTGGAGACCATCAGCAGCCGCAACCCCGGCCATGCGTGCTCGGGGTCCCAGCTCTCGATGATGGACAGCGGGTCGGCGATGTCGGTGCCGCCCCAGCCGGTACCCGGATTCGCCACCTGGAAGTAGCGCCCCGGCGTGGACTTGCGGCCGCGGACCTTGATGCCCGATGGGCGCATGTCGAGGCAGCGCCCGGCCTGGTGTTCGGTCAGCACGCCGGTGATGTGGTCGTCGACGACCACGACCTCGTCGGCGTGGCCGAAGAACTGCTTCGCGAAGATGCCGATCGTCGCGGAACCGCAGCCGACGCGCATGCGCTGCTCCTCGACGCCGTTGACGATCGGCGCGCGGCCGGCCTGGATGACGATTTGCGCGCCGCCGTCGATCGTGACGTCCACCGGCTGCTTGTTGCCCAGCGCCTGCATGAGCTCGACCGTGACGCGGCCTTCTTTCTTGCTGCCGCCGGTGAGGTGGTGCACGCCGCCGAGCGACAGCATCTGCGAGCCGTATTCCGCCGTGGTCACGTGGCCGACGACCTCGCCCTTGCAGCGCACGTTGGCCTGCTCCGGCCCCAGCCAGCGATCGGTGTCGATCTTCACCTTGAGGCTGCAGTAGCTGAAGATGCCCTCGGTGACGACGGTGACCA
>DATKCI010000037.1:0-3312 GCA_035513255.1 Piscinibacter sp.
GGCTGGCGCCGGCATCAACTCGCCCAGGTGCATCTGCTGGGCGTCGGGCTGCGGCGCGTAGCGCTCGCTCTTTTGGCCGAAGATCTGGCGCTTGAACCATTCGATCTGGGCGCGCAGCGCTTCGACCTGGCTGCGCAGTGCGTCGTTGCTCGCGGCTTGCGAACGCAGCAATTGCGCCACATGCTGCAAATCCATTGCGGCCAGTTGAGCATGAGCACCGATCGCGGTGGTCTGACACCTGTTATTGATCAAGCTGCGTGATGGTCCGGCCTCGTCGACCCTCATCAACGTGAACAGATCAGGTGTGGTTGGAGGCAGCGGGGGCTGTTCTTGGGCTGTTCTGATCTTCTTTCGATTGAGGCCCCTGCCAGGCCGCCGGAGGCGCCCCCGGTTGAGCCATGTACCCCATGGTTCAACCCCGGCCGGGCGGTGGGGCGCGACAACGATCTCGTCCTGTCGCCATCACATGGCTTGAAGAGAGTTGCCGGCGTGGCCGAGCCCGCTGGCGATGCGGGCGGGTGGCGGCCGGCCGATGAGCTTCGTCAACCGGGCCGGTCGTCGTCGTTGACCGCACGTTGCGCTTCGACCGCGCAGGCTTCGAGCTTGGCGATGAGTTCGAGGAAGCCGTCTACGAACCCGGCGTCATAGTCCTCGGGACTGGCGCGCGTGAACTCGATCACCTTGCGGTAGCACTCGGCGGCCTCGCGGAACTGGCCGCGGGCCTCGTGGACCATGCCGAGCCGATCGTAGCCATCGTGCACCTCGGGGTAGCGAACCAGCAGCTCTCGGGCGGCTTGTTCGGCCTCATCGAGGCGGCCGGCATGAACCAGGTCGACCACGGCGTTGGACGCCGCATCCAGGGCCTGCGCTTCCTGCAACCAGGCCTGGGACTCCAGCAACTCTTCCTGGTAATCCTTGCGCAGGGCAACTTGGTTGGCCTTCTGAGCTTGCAATGCGACGCGCTGGCGAACAGCGGGTGCGAGCTCGGCCGCCCGGTCTTTTTCCAGGCAGCAGTGTTTGTACTTCTTGCCGCTGCCGCAAGGGCAGGGATCGTTTCGACCGGTTTTTGGCACAGTAGCCCCCTCCTATCGAGACGGGGAGAGGACGGCTACCGCATCGTCGCCCAGCACTGCGCCGCCTGCCGCCTCGCTGCCTTCCTCGACACAGTCTTTGCGGCTCCCGCTTTCGCTGCCCTCTACAGGGCTCGGGAACCGACCGCGGGAACACCAACAAAATAGCGAGACCCGCAGTCCAACAGTTAAGAAGAGACCCGCCCAGTGTGCCATGCCTTGCTGCAAGACCCGAAGTTCCTCACCCTGCTTGTTCGCATCGACCACGAGTTCGCGGCGCAATGTCGTGCCGACGGCTGTCGATGCGGCGGCGATCTCCACCGCGCTGACTACCCTCGCAAGCCGCGAGGCTGCCCGCGCAGCATGCGCGGCGAGTTTTCATCGCGGCTGAGCTTTTGCTGTGCGGTGTGCCGCAAGCGGTCGACCTCGCTGTCGGTGCGCTTCCTGGGCCGGCGGGTGTACCTGGCGCTCGCGGTGGTGCTCGTGTCAGGGTCGCGCACCGGATCGACGGCAGCGCGCGCGCGTCTGGGCGCGGAGTTGGGCGTCGCGCGTCAGACGCTGCAGCGTTGGCAGGCCTGGTGGACCGAGCAGTTCCCGCTGACGCCGTTGTGGCGCGCGGCGTGCGCGCGCTTCATGCCGTGCGCTGATGTCCTGGGGTTCCCGGGCACCTTGCTCGAGCGCTTCGCGGGCTCGCCGGCGCACAGCCTGATGCGCTTGCTCGTGTTCCTCAGCCCGGTGACGCTGCGCGGCGGGGGAGCGGCCGCCGTCGAGGTATTCGAGGGCCACTGATCACACGCAGAACCTGTGCGTAGACTTCCTGAGCGGGGGTCCATAGCCTTGGTTCCAGCAGGCCGCACCACCGGTGTGGCGTCTCCTGGAGCCTCATGTGAAGAAATTGTTCGATCCGCCCAAGCGGGATCGATGGGCGCGGCTGCGCTTCTCGGTCATCGGTCCCTTGATGGCCTCACCTCCCGAGCCGGGGCGGCTGCGCGATGCGTTGTTGATCCTGGCGGCCAAGACGTGGCGTCACCCCGACTCGGGCCGGGACGTGCGCTTCGGCGTCTCGACCTTGGAACGTTGGTACTACGCGGCCAGACGAAGCGACGACCCGCTGCTTGCGCTGCGCGACCGGCTGCGTGGCGATGAGGGTCGCTTCCCCAGCATGAGTGAGCAGGCCGTCGCCGCCTTGACGGCGCAGTATCGGGAGCACTCCGGCTGGACGGCCCAGCTGCACCTGGACAATCTGCGCGTCACGCTGCAGGCCGCCGGCTTGGCCGTAGCCTCGTATGCGACGGTGCGGCGCTTCCTGCTCAGCCAGGGCATGCACAGGAAGGCCCGCCCCAAGCGCGTGAATGGTCGAACAAGCGAGGGCGCGGTGTTGGCCCGCGACCGGCTCGAACAGCTGGAGGTGCGCAGCTTCGAAGTCGAGCATGTCGGCGCGCTGGTTCACCTTGACTTTCACCATGGCTCGCGCAAGGTCCTCACCCGAGGCGGCCAGTGGGCCACGCCGATGCTGGTCGGCTTCATCGACGACCGTTCGCGCTTGGTCTGTCACCTGCAGTGGTACCTCGACGAGACGGCCCAGACCCTCGTGCATGGCCTGTCACAGGCGTTCATGAAGCGCAACCTGCCAAGGGCGGTGATGACGGACAACGGCGCGGCGATGATGTCCGAGGAATTCGTCTGCGGACTCGCCCGGCTGGGTGTCGTGCACCAGACGACGCTGCCGTACAGCCCCTACCAAAACGCGAAGCAGGAATCGTTTTGGAGCCGCATCGAGGGACGGCTGATGCCCATGCTCGAGGGAGAGCAGACCCTCACGCTGGATCGGCTCAACGAGGCAACCCAGGCCTGGGTCGAGCAGGAATACCACCGCACGGTGCACTCCGAGATCGGCGTCACGCCGCTGAGTCGACATCTTGCCGGTCCGACCGTGGCTCGACCGTGCCCCGGCTCCGCGGCGCTGTGCGATGCCTTCCGCATCGAGGTCAAGCGCCGCGCGCGTCGATCCGACGGCACCTTCAGCCTGCAGGGCTGCCGCTTCGAGATCCCGGCACGGTATCGCTACCTCAACGACGTCCACGTGCGCTACGCCCGCTGGGATTTGAGCCGCGTCGACCTGGTCGACCCGCGCACCGGCGCCATCCTGTGCCCGATCAAGCCGCTCGACAAGTCCGCCAACGCCGACGCACAGCGCCGCAAGCTCGACCCTGTCGGGCGAGACCTCTCGCCGCTGCCGCCC
>DATKCI010000038.1:0-9613 GCA_035513255.1 Piscinibacter sp.
GCGGCCCAGCGGGCCACTTTTGACCGCCGAGACACATCGAACCGGCGGCCCGCTCGTCAACTACGGGCCCGCTGCGCGTCGCCCTGGGTCCGGGTATTCGTCTTGTATTGGTCTTCGTATTGGTATTCGGTCCGCTTCGGACCGAAACAACAGGGGTCAGGCGGTTCGATGTGTCTCGGCGATCACAGGCCGCCCGCCGGACCGCCTGGCCACGTGCACGGCCACATCGTATTGAGGCCCTTTGCTTTGGTGACTTTCATTTGGGCCAGCAAATGAAAGTTACCCGGCTGCCGGGCCGGAACCCGGATTGCAACACGAACAAATCAACCTGCTAGTAAGCACTCCGTGGACCCCGGCTTTCGCCGGGGTGACGGCGCGAGTGGAGGCTTCTCCTCTCGCAGTGGGCCCCGGCTTTCGCCGGGATGACGGCTTCAGGCTCCAGGCCGTGTGAACGCCGGCACCGCGGCCGACGCGCCGGACCTGTCGTTCAGCTGCCGGTACAGGTCGTTCGCGCGCGTGAGGTGCTCCCGCACCGCCCGCTCTGCCACCTGCGGATCGCGCGACGCGATCGCGTCGATGATGCGTGCGTGCTCGGCCAAGGTCAGTTCTTCGGCGCCTGGCGCGCGCACGATGGGCTGGTAATACTCGCTCGCCCAGCCGAACAGCGCCTCCACGATGGCCGGGAAGATCGGGTTGCCGCTGATGCGCGCGATCTCGCGGTGGAAGGCCATGTCGTAGTGGAGGAAGTCGTCCAGGTGCGTCAGCGTGGCGCGGTGCTCGGCCAGGCGCGCGCGCAGGCGGGCGATGTCTTCGTCGGTGGCGCGCTCGGCGGCCAACCGCGCGATGCCGATCTCAAGGAACACGCGTGCATCCTTCAGGTGCTCCAGCGTGTCGGGCTGCATGTGCAGCAGGTGGCGCGCGCCGCCGGCGATCTGCTCGATCAGGCGCTCGGCCGTGGGGACGACGACACGCGCGCGTTCGCCATGCGTGATCTCGACGATGCCGGAGCGCTCCAGCGCCTGCAGTGCTTCACGCACCGCCGGCCGGCCCACGCCGTAAAACTCCATCAGTTCGCGCTCGGACGGCAACTGCGCGCCCGGCTCGATCTCGCCGCTGCGGATGCGGTCCAGCAGGCGGTCGAGCACCTCCTGATAAAGCTTCCTGCGCTGGATGGGTTCGGATGACATGCCGATGACCTTATCACGCGACCGGCGTCACGAAAGCAGGCCTCCGGCGCGCACCGCGCCGAAGAAGGACGCGCTGCCCATCTGGCCGCCCTTCAGCACGATCTCGAGGCCGTCGCGCGACGGCCGCGGCGACCACGCCCTGCACAGCGGCGCGCCGGGGGCGAGCCCGGCGGCCACGCTGAGCGCGACGATGTCGAGCGCGCTCGCGACTTCGCCGGAGCTGTCGCCGCCGGCAACGACAACGCGCTGGACCAGCGCCCGGTCGAGCAGGCGCCGCATCACTTCGGCCAGTCCGCGGCCGACACGTTGCGACGCTTCGGCACGGCCGAGGCCGGCACGCGCGGCGGTGGCATCGAAATCCCGCACGGCGGGGTCGTCGGGGCCGGTGGCCGAGTACACCAGCGGACTGCTGCCGCGCGCCAATGCAGCGACGGCCGCGCCGGCCGCGCGTTCGATCTCCGCGTCGCCGCCGTCTGCATCGAGCAGGCACGCGAGATCCAGTCGATCAAGCCGAAAGTCGTGCTCGCGCGCCCACGCGATCTGTGCGGCGGTGACCGGCGAACAGCTGCCGCTGACCACGGCGATGGCGGGCACCGGTGAGGCCTTCGGAAGCGACGGCTGCGCCGGCAGCAGGCCCTCTCGGCGCCAATGTGCGGCCAGCGCGTACTGCAGCCCCGACGAAGAAGCCGTGAACAGGCCCTGCCCTCGCTGCTGCCAGACCAGTTGGCCGGCGGCAGCTAGCGTCTCGTCGTCGAGCACGTCGATGGACACGACGGGCACGTCGGGTCCGGCCAGTTCACGCACGCGCGCCGGCCCGGCACCGGCGCGCAGCTGCACCATGTCGACGAGCTCGATGCGGCGACGCGTCTGCGCGGCGAGGTGGCGGCGCAGGTCGGCCTCCGGCATCGGCGTCACCGGATGGCGCGACATCGTCGGATGGCGGTCGAGCCGGTGGGCCACGCCGTCGACCGCGGCGAAGAGATTGCCGAAGGCCTGATATCGCGACAGGCGCGGCGCGCCGATCACCATCGGCGACCAGTCGCCGCGCATCAGCGGCTCGCCGAGGTCGATCGCCCGGCCGATCGACCCGATTTCGGGCGACGAGTCGAAGGTCGAGCAGACCTTGTACTGCAGCAGCGGCGCGTTCAGCCGCGCAAGGCTCGCAAAAGCCTGCGGGAGCTCGCGCTCCATCCACTCCGGGCCACGCCCGCGCGACTGGCCGGCGAGGCCGACGCAGCGCGCATCCGGAAAGCGCGCCAGCCACTCGGCCGTCGGCGGGCGCAGGAACAGCACGGTCGGCACACCTGCCGCCGTGAAGGCCTCCATCACGTCGGTGGAGCCGGTGAAGTCGTCGCCGTAGTAGGAAAGAAGCAGGCCGTCGGGCCAGGCCGCGGTGTCGCCCATCACCAGAACTCGAGCGCCGTGCGCAACTCGGGATGCGTCCTCGCATGGTCCCGCAGCGCCGTGCCCGACATCGCCGCATCCCACGCCTGCCGAAACGCCGTCACGCCGGCGCCGATGCCGCCCGGGTGGCCGAAGATGCCGCCGCCGGCCGCATGGATCAGGTCCGCATTGCCGAGCGCCTCGTAGGTGCCCGGTGCCTGCAGCCCCGTCTGGCCGGAGCTGAAGACCGGCATCGCGCGCATCGGCGCGTGCGAAAACAATGGCTTCTGCACCGCGCGCGCGGCCGCGATCACGCTGTCGTCGGCTTCGCTGAACTTGTTGCGCAGGCCGTTGACGTGCAGATGGTCGGCGCCGGCCAGGCGCCAGATCTGCTGCCACGGCGCGTAGTCCCAGCCGAGCGCGGGATGCCGCGTCAGGTAGCCCCAGCCGCAGCGGTGCGCGTGGATCGGCAGGCTCGCATGGCGACGCAGCTCGAGCAGGCCGACGAGGCCGATCGAATTCAGGCTCACCATCACGCAAGTGCCGCCCAGCGACTGCACGAGGTCGTGGCGGCGCCGCATCTGGTCGAGGTCGCCGGTCAGATTGAACGCCACCATCGCCTTGCGGCCGCGGCGATCGGCTGCGTCGTTGACGACGCGCATCACCGCGCGCACACGCTCGTCGAACGGGCAGTGCGGGCCGTCGGCCTGCAGCTCGTCGTCCTTGATGAAGTCGATACCGCCGTCGACGAGCTGGCGCACTTGCTCGGCGGTCTGATCGGGATCGAGGCCGACGCTGGGCTTGATGATCGTGCCGATCAGCGGACCTTGCGGCACGCCGGCGAGGCGGCGCGTTCCGTCGACACCGAAGGCCGGGCCCGGATAGGCGGCAGCGAACGACGGCGGCAGCTGCAGGTCGAGGAGACGCAGGCCCGACACCTGGCGCAGCTCGAACAGGTTGCCGGCGATCGTCGCCATCAGGTTGGGCAGCGAGGGCCCGAGGTTCTCGATCGGCCAAGACAGCTCGAGCGTGCAGCGGGTGTAGACGCTGCTCGCGATGCCGCCCGGCAGGCTGGGCTGGCCCACCTGCTCGATCACGTCGAGCCGCTCGACACGTGCGCCGCTGCGCTGCTTCAGCTCGGGCGTTTCGTTGGGCAGTGCGAGGAAGGTGCCGCTGGACTGCTCGCCGGCGATGACCTCGGCGGCGCGCCGTGGGTCGTCGCCGGTTTCAAGCCAGTAGGTGGCGTGGGTTCGCTCGGTCATCTGCCGTCCTTCAGCGGGGCAAGGCCCGCACCACTGCGTCGCCGAGCTCGCGCGTCGTCGCACGCCCGCCGATATCGGGCGTGCGCGGCGCATCGGCCGCACCGAGCACCTGCTCGATCGCCGCGACGATCATTCGAGCCGCCTCCAGCTCGCCCAGATGTTCCAGCATCATCGCGGCCGACCAGATCTGGCCGATCGGAGTGGCGATGCCGCGGCCCGCGATGTCCGGCGCCGAGCCGTGCACCGGCTCGAACAGCGACGGATAGGTTCGCTCGGGATTGATGTTGCCCGACGGCGCAATGCCGATCGTGCCGGTCACGCCCGGCCCGAGATCGGACAGGATGTCGCCGAACAGGTTGCTCGCGACGACGACGCCGAAGCGCTCGGGCGTCATCACGAAACGCGCGGTCAGGATGTCGATGTGGTCCTGGTCGGCGCGCACGTCGGGATACTCCGCGCGAATCGCCGCGAAGCGCTCGTCCCAGAACGGCATCGAGTGGAACAGCCCGTTCGACTTGGTCGCCGAGGTCACGTGCAGCTTGCCGCTGCGGCGCGCGAGCTCGAACGCGTAGCGCATGATGCGATCCGTCGCGCGGCGCGTGAACACCGACTGCTGCACGACGATCTCGTGCTCGGTGCCGGCGTTCTGCCGGCCGCCGATCTGCGAGTACTCGCCTTCGCTGTTCTCACGCACGACCCAGAAATCGATCGGCGCCGCGCGGTCGCGCACCGCGGGTGTCATGCCGGGCATCAGTCGCACCGGGCGCAGGTTGACGTACTGCTCGAAGGCGCGGCGGATCGGGATCAGCAGGCCCCAGGCCGAGATGTGGTCCGGCACGCCGGGGAAGCCCACCGCACCCAGGTACAGCGCATCGTGGTCGCGCAGCCGCGCGAGGCCGTCGTCGGGCATCATGCGGCCGGTGGCCTGGTAGGTCTCGCAGCTCCAGTCGAAGTGCGAAAGCTTCACGCCGAAGCCGCAGCGCGCGGCCGCGGCCTCGAGCACGTGCAGGCCCTCGGGCACGACTTCGCGGCCGATGCCGTCGCCGGGGATGACGCCAATGCGGTAGGTCGTCATGGCGTCAGATGCAACGGCCGCCGTCGACCTCGAGCGCAACGCCGGTGATGAACTCGGCCTCGTCGCTCGCGAGGAAGGCGGTGGCCTTCGCGATGTCCAGCGGCTTGCTCAGCCGGCCGAGCGGAATCGTCGCGATGATCTTGCGGCGCACCTCTTCGCTGTCCTCGCCGGGCAGGAAGTCGGCCAGCAGGCCGGTCTCGCCCATCACCGGGTTGATCGCAACGACACGGATCCTGTCCGGCGCGAGCTCCACCGCCATCGCCTTCGTCAGCGTGATCGCCGCGCCCTTGGTGCCGCTGTACCAGCTCAGGCCCGGACGCGGCCGCAGCCCGGCCGTGGACGCGATGTTGACGATGACGCCGCCGCCCTGCTTGCGAAACACCGGCACGGCATGGCGCGCGCCGAGGTAGATGCTCTTCACGTTGGTCGCGTAGACCCGGTCGAAGGTTTTCTCGTCGACCTCCAGCATCGGCTGGTTCTTGTGCGTCGTGCCGGCGTTGTTGACGAGGATGTCGAGCCGGCCGAAGCGCTTCAGCGTGGCGGCGACCATCGCTTCGACCGACGCGTCCTGCGTGACGTCGGCGTGCACGGGAAACGCCTGGCCGCCGGCGGCCTCGATCGCCGAGGCGACCTTCTGTGCCGCGTCGGCGCGCAAGTCGGCCACCACGACCTTGGAGCCGAGTTCGGCGAAATGCATCGCGATGCCTTCGCCGAACCCGCCACCGGCACCGGTCACGATGGCCACGCGGTCTTGAAGCTTCTTCATGCAGTTCTCCTGGTGTCTGGTTTGCGGTTCAGCCGTGCTTGATGGCGATCGTCTTGAGCGTCGTGAAGCCACGCAGGCCTTCGAAGGCCTTCTCGCGGCCGTAGCCGGAATGCTTCATGCCGCCGAACGGCAGCTCGATGCCGCCACCGGCGCCGTAGTTGTTGATGAACACCTGGCCGGCGTCGATGCGGTGCGCGAGGCGCAGCTGGCGCGCGCCGTCGCGGGTCCACACCGCGGCGGTGAGCCCGAAGGGCGTGCCGTTGGCCAGCTTCACCGCTTCGTCCTCGCCGTCGAAGGCAAAGGCCGCGAGCACCGGACCGAAGACTTCCGACTGCGCGATCGCATGCGACGGCGGCACCGCGTCGAGCAGCATCGGCGGGAAGTAGAAGCCGCCGCTCGGCGCACCGCTCGCCAGCCGGGCGCGCGCGACCATGCGCACGCCGTCGCCGCGAGCCGCTTCGACCATCGTCGACACCCGGTCGAGTTGCTTGCGGCTGATCAGCGGCCCGCAGTCGGGGCCCTGCATCCCGGGGCCGGTCAGCAGCGCCTCGAAGCGCTGCTTCAGCTGCGCCATCACCTCGGCGTGGATGGCACGCTCGATCAGCACGCGGCTGCCGGCCGCGCAAGTCTGCCCGGCGTTCTGCACGATCGCGTTGACGACCACCGGCAGCGCCTGCTCGAGGTCGGCATCGGCGAACAGGATCTGCGGCGACTTGCCGCCGAGCTCCAGCGTCACCGGGACATGGTTGACGGCGGCTGCCTGTGCGACCGCCGTGCCGGTCTGCGGCGAGCCGGTGAACGAGATGTGGTTGATGCCGGTGTGACTCGCAAGCGCGGCGCCCGCCTCGACACCGAGGCCGCAGACGATGTTCAGCGCGCCGGGCGGCAGGCCCGCGGCCAGCGCCAGCGCGGCGATGCGCAGCGGGGTGAGGCAGGCGTCTTCGGCCGGCTTGACGACGCAGGCGTTTCCGGCGGCCAGCGCGCCGCCGACCGAGCGGCCGAAGATCTGCGCCGGGTAGTTCCACGGAATGATGTGGCCGGTCACGCCATGGGGCACGCGAACGGCCATCACCGTCGTGCCCTGCGCATACGGAATCGTCTCGCCGTGCAGCTTGTCGGCCGCGCCGGCGTAGTACTCGAAGTAGCGGGCGCAGGCGCTGATGTCCACACGCGCCTGCTGGATCGGCTTGCCGGTGTCGCGGCATTCGAGCTCGGACAGCTCGTCGTGGTGCTGCTGGATCAGCGCCGACAGGCGCATCAGGATGCGGCCGCGCTCGGTGGCGGTCTGGCGGCCCCAGGCGCCGTGGAAGGCGCTGCGTGCGGCGGCCACGGCGGCGTCGACGTCGCGTGCGTCGCTGCGCGGCAGCGTGGTGAACACCTCGCCGTTCGACGGATCGAGCACGTCGATCGCGAGGCCGGAAGCGGCGTTGCAGCGTTCGCCGGCGATCAGGTTGAGTTGTGGAGGAAGCGGTGTCATGGGGTCCTCTCCGGAATGAATTCGAACGGCGTCACTGCGGCCCGATGGCGGGTGCGGGTGACGGTGCCGCGACGGCGGACGGCGCATAGACGATGTCGCGCAGCGCCAGGCTGATGCTCGGCAGGTAGGTGATCAGCATCAGGCAGCCGACGATCACCGCCACAAACGGCAGCAGATGCTTGATGATCTGATCCAGCGAGATCTTCGCCACCGTACAGGCGGCGAACAGATTCACGCCGAACGGCGGGGTGATCATGCCGAGCGCGAGGTTCACCACCATGATGGCGCCGAAGTGCACCGGGTCCACGCCGAAGTGGCGCGCCACCGGCACGAGGATGGGCGCGAGCACGATGATCGCTGCCGACGTCTCGATGAACATCCCGATGAAGAACAGTGCCGCGTTCACGCCGAGCAGGAACCACACCGGCGACGTCAGCACGTCGGTCAGCCAGCTGCCGATCGCCTCCGGCACGCCGGCGCGCGTGATCAGGTACGCGAAGAGGCCGGCATTGGCGATGATGAACATGATCACCGCGCTGGAGATCACCGATTTGCGAAACACCGGAATCAGGTCCTTCAGCTCCAGCTCGCGGTGGACGAACAGCCCCACGGTCAGCGCATAGAAGACCGCCACGACCGACGCCTCGGTCGGGGTGAAGATGCCGCCGTAGATGCCGCCGAGGATGATCACCGGCATCAGCAGCGCCCAGCCGGCCTTCAGCGTGGCGGTGTGCACCGGCAGCCGGCCGTCGCCGTCCTGTTTGCCCCAGCCCTTGACCCGGCACCACAGGTGCACGAACAGCATCAGTACGGCGCCGATCAGCAGGCCGGGCCCGAGGCCGGCGATGAACAGCTCGCCGATGGACACTTCGGCCGACACGCCGAACAGGATCAGCGGGATCGACGGCGGGATGATCACGCCGAGCTCGGCCGAGGTGGCCTGCAGTGCGGCGGCGTAGCTCCTCGGGTAGCCGTGTTTGATCAGCGCCGGTATCAGAATGGCACCGATCGCGAAGGTCGTGGCCACACTCGAACCGGACACCGCGGCGAAGATCATGCAGGTCAGCACGCAGGTCATCGGCAGGCCGCCTTGCATGCCGCCGACGAGGCTCTTCGCGAAGTCGACCAGCCGCCGGGAGATGCCGCCGGTTTCCATCAGGTTGCCCGCGAGGATGAAGAACGGCACCGCGGCAAGCGGGAACTTGTCGATCGCGGTGAACATCTCCTTCGGCGCGAGGACGAGCTTGTCGGGGTCGAACAGCGCGATGCCGAGCATCGCCGAGCCGCCGATGGCAACCGCGATCGAGATGCTCAGCGCGAAGGCGAGCACCATCGAGATCAGCAGGGTGAGGGACATGCGAACTCCATGTGTTGCGTTGTCCCCTCTCCAAGGGCCACGAAGGGGCCCCTTCGTGGCCCTCGGAGAGGGTTAGGGTGAGGGCGGGGCCGTCGAGGTGGCACGGCCCTCACCCCAGCCGTCTCCCAGAGGGAGAGGGAGGCGTACCGCGAGTGATCACTGAGCGTTTTCCAGCTCTTCATTGACCGGATCGACGTACTGGGCCAGCACCGCCAGCATCGCGAGCACCGCCCCCACCGGCAGCGCCGCATACGCCCACGCCATCGACAGCTCCATGCTGGCAAAGGTCTGGAAGCGCACCCGCCATGCGAGGTCGGCACCGAACCACACGAGCACCGCCAGGAAGGCGAGCGAGACGACCGCGATGACCGACCGAAGCGCATGCCGCCACGCGCCGCGCGACAGCCGCAGCATCAGGTCCACCGACACCAGCGCGCCACGGCGAAACGCCACCACCACGCCCAGCATCACGCACCAGATCAAGAGCCGCCGCATCGCCTCCTCGGTCCAGACCGACGGCTGCGACAGCACGAAGCGCGCGACCACCTGCCACAGCCCCAGCCCGCAGATCACCGCCAGCAGCAGGCACGCGGCGTTCAGCGCAGACGACGTGAGCCGCCGGTCCAGCGCGAGCAGCAGTGCCCGCCGCGGCGACGCGGCCGCGACCGGCCGGCCGGCATGCGCCGAGCCGCCCAGCGCCGCGACGGGCTGCGGCGCCACACTCATTTCACCGCCTGGATCGCGGCAATGCGCTCGGCGCCGAACTCCCTCGCGAAGGCCTCGTAGGCCGGCGCAACCGCCTTGCGGAAGCTCTCGCCGTCGACGTTCTCGACGATCTGCATGCCGTCCTTCTTCAACTGCTCGATGCCGTTGGCCTCGTCGTCGTTGACCTTCTTGCGCTGCGCGACCGCCGCCTTCTGCGCGGCACCGACGAAGACCTTCTTGTCAGACTCCGACAGCTTGTTCCAGACCGCGGGCGACAGGATCAACACGGCGGGCGAATAGACGTGGCCGGTCAGCGACAGATGTTTCTGCACCTGCGCGAACTTGGCCGACAGGATCACCGGGATCGGGTTCTCCTGCCCATCCACCGTGCCCTGCTGCAA
>DATKCI010000039.1:0-19437 GCA_035513255.1 Piscinibacter sp.
CTCATGGGACTTCTCCTTTTCAGGCTGGATTGAATCTCGCAACTCAATCTTGGTGCCAACCCACCTTGGCTGGAAGGCGGGAAGTCCCTTCGTATTCGCTCGAGCGGACGCGTAACGGCAAGGCACCCTGGCCGCGCAACGCCTTTGTCTATGATGCGCCGCGCGGCCAGGGCGCCTTGCCGCTGCGCGCCGCTCAGCTCAATCGATCGTTAGGCGTCACAAGGCGCCATCGAGTCCGACATCGGCTTGCAAGCATCTACGGCAATGCCGTATCATGCTCCTATGCGAACCGTCGCCGAGACCTCGATCTTCATCCGGTATGCGTCCGAAGTCTGGTCCGACGAGGAGCGCCAGGCTTTCATCAACTTCATCGCGGCCAATCCAGAGGCCGGAGACATCATCCGCGGCAGTGGTGGTTGCCGCAAGGTCCGTTGGTCCCGCAGTGGCACTGGAAAGCGAGGTGGAGCCAGAGTCATCTACTTCCTGGCTGAAGACACAACGGTTTGGCTACTGATCGTCTACACGAAGTCCAAGTTCGATAGCTTGGCCACGGCCTTCCTCGAGCAGTTAAAGAAAGGAGTTCAAGATGCCCTCTGAGATGGAGAAGTTCCAGAAGGATCTTCTGGAGTCGGTCAAGCAAATGCGCCGGGGCAAGGCAGCCCGGGTTACCAAAGTCAAGTTGCCGGCAGCGGCCGAAGCACGCGCGAGCAGTGGCCTCTCCCAGCATGACTTCGCCAAACTGTTGGGCGTCTCGCCACGCACGCTCCAAGACTGGGAGCAAGGTCGCCGAGAACCAACAGGCGCTGCGAGAACCTTGCTGAAAGTTGCAGTCAAGCATCCCAAGCTGCTGCGCGAGCTGCAGTGACGCCTCTCAAGTCAGTCGCGCTAAGTAGTTGATTTGTATAGGGGTGCGCAGATGCAAGCGACTGACTTTCGGAACGATTTGCGGTGCGTCCGGGCCGATTACTTCGCTAACCCTTCCGTCGAGCGGACACCCAACGGCGGGGCACGATTGCTTGCTCCGTCATCAGCTGCGCCGCCGTTGTATGCCGCTCACGTCAAGCGTTAGGCAGCGCAAACACTACTCGACTCCACGAACGAGCGACATGTCAACCAAGCGGAATGCACCCGAGACCATCGATGAGTACATCGCGGCCTTCTCGCCGGACGTTCAAGCGATCCTCCAGCAAATTCGTCAGGTAGTACACAGAGCAGCGCCTGACGCACAGGAGGCCATCAGCTATCAGATTCCGGCGTTCAAGCTGAACGGGGTGCTCGTGTATTTCGCAGCCTTCAAGAAGCATGTTGGCTTCTACCCTCCGGTCAGCGGCGACGCGCGCCTCGAAAAGGCCGTGTCACCCTATGCCGGTGAGAAGGGCAACCTCAAGTTTCCTCTCGATCAACCGATCCCCTTCAATCTGATCGAGCGCATAGTGAAGCTTCGCGTGAAGCAGAGCACGTCGAGAATCGCCTCGAAGGGCAAGGACGAACTTGCATGAGAGTCACGCTCGGGAGGTCCCGTTCTTCGCGTGCCGCTCACGTCAAACGCTAAGCCCCAGGGGTAATGGCCATGTCCTTCAAGGCTCAGTGGTACAGAGACAAGTTTGCGAAGAAACGGCAGAAGGGATTTCGCGGATATCCCGTTGCGACAGTTGCGTTTTACGGTCCGACCGACAAGCAGGCATCCAAGGTATCCGTCGGCATCATTCCGACCGAAGGCGAAGAGGCTGACCCGCTGGAAAGGTGGTTCTCCGAAACGACCGACGTGCGGACCGACCCGAAAATCATTGAAGCGATCGTTCGCTTTGTCGAGGAGCATGGCGTCAAGACCGTCGCGTCTGTCGACCGCATCATTGGTTGCCCCCACGAGGAAGGCATCGACTATCCAGAAGGGGAGAAGTGTCCTCAGTGCCCATTCTGGGCAAACCGAGATCGATGGACTGGCGAGGTGGAGCATTGAATCGGCGCCACCCAACCCTTCCGTCGAGCGGACACACAACGGCAGGTCACGATGGCTCGCTCCGTCAAGAAGGAGAACAGTGGATGTACGGACTTATGGGAAAGACGATCGCAGTTGCCGGCCAGCATGAGGCTTTGATCGCAGTCCTCCTCGAGGGGGCCGATGAGATGCCTGGGTGCGGCAGCTCCGCCACTCGACAAGCCGCCTGATCTCCGAACTTCATGGGCAACGAAATGAAATCATTCTGGATCCTGTTGTTGGCCTCGGGGAGCGCAGCGGCTGACGATGCTGCCTGGCTGCGCTGCCGCGCCGTCGCCGACGCGTCCTCTCGGCTGGCTTGTTATGACGCGGTCACGCCGGCTGCCAATACTGCGAAGCCGGGCCAAGGCGACCCGCGGCCCGGCACATCGGCCGGTCAGCCGCAACAACCGGCGGAACAGTTCGGCCTCGAAACCCGCTCTCGCGGGCCCGCGCCGGACGAAATCGCAAGCCGCAGTCCCGGCCGTTTCGATGGCTGGGGCCCCAGATCGGTCATCAAGCTGGCGAACGGCCAGTCCTGGCAGGTCAGTGACGGCAGCACTGGCGTCTACCGGCTCGACAGTCCGAAAGTGAAGGTCACGCGCGGCATGCTCGGTGCCTTCTTCCTGGAAATCGAAGGCATCAATCGCTCACCCAAGGTCCGCCGCCTGGAATGAACCCGCCGGCGCCGCCGAGGCGGCCCGCCCAGCGGCACGTCGCTTGCTCGTCGCCGGCATGGCTGGCTCCGCCGCATCAGTGCGAAAGCCGAATGCGCCTGCATCGATCGGCGATGCGATTCGCGCGCGGCGGCGCCTTTCGTTCTCGTACGGCGGTCACCCGCGAGTCGTCGAGCCGCACGTCCATGGGGTGGACGCGACGGGCCATGTCGCGCTGAGCGCCTACCAGGTGCGCGGCGGCAGCCAGACAGACGAGCCGGTGGGTTGGAAGCATTTCCGACTTGACGACGTGCGCCACCTGACGGTGCTCGACGAGACGTTCCCCGACCCCCGGCCGGGCTACAACCGCGCTGACAAGACCTTCATGGTGGTCTACTCGCAGCTGTAGACACGCCTCCTCCGGAATGCACCTCGACTCCCCCGCCAGCCACTTGCTGCGGCATCCCGGCGCCTTCGCGCTGCGCACGTTGAAGGCGTTCCGCGCCAACCAAGGCCTGCTGCTGGCGGGCGCGGTGGCGTACTACGCGCTGCTGTCCATCGTGCCGCTGCTGATCCTGACGGTGATCGCGCTGTCGCATGTCATCAACGAGGCGCAGCTGCTGCTGACGCTGGGGCGGTACATGGAATGGGTGCTGCCGGGGCAATCGCGTGCGATCGTCGGCGAGCTGAAGAATTTTCTGGATCACCGCGACGTCATCGGCTGGGTGCTGCTGGCGACGATGCTGTTCTTCAGTTCGCTCGCGTTCACGGTGCTGGAAAACGCCATGTCGGTGATCTTCGTGCACCGCGTCGCGATCCGCCGGCGGCACTTCCTGATCTCCGCGCTGCTGCCCTACTGCTACATCCTGTCGCTGGGCCTGGGCCTGCTGCTGGTGACGCTGGTGTCGGGCAGCCTGCAGGCGATGGGCGAGGAGAGCGTGGACTTTCTCGGCCGCACCTGGTCGCTCGGCGGTGTGTCGGGTTTTCTGCTGTACCTGCTAGGCGTGGCTGGCGAGGTCTTCGTGCTGACCTCCATCTACATGGTGATGCCGGTGGGGCGGCTGTCGCTGCGGCATGCGCTGCTCGGCGGCGTGACGGCGGCCGTGCTGTGGGAAATCACGCGCCACCTGCTGGTGTGGTACTTCGCCACGCTGTCGGCAGTCAATGTGGTGTACGGGTCGCTGACGACGGCGATCATCGTGCTGCTGAGCCTGGAGGTCGCAGCGGCCCTGTTGTTGCTGGGCGCGCAGGTGATCTCCGAATATGAGCGCATCGGCACGGGCGGACGGCAGGGCAAGCCGAAGCCGTTTCATACTTGAGCGGGCCGCGCTGAACCTCTATCCGAACCGGCCTTGCAGAAACCACCCTTGCCCGTGTTCCGACACCGACATCGGCAGCCGCGCCCGGTAGATCCACACCAATGCGCCGTCGCCGGCCTGGGCGATGAAGTAGTCGCGCTCGGCCAGGGCCGTGTCCCACCAGCCGGTTTCGATTCGTTCGGGACCGCACAACAGCTGCAATGGCCGGCCGTCGAGCAGCGGGCGCATCTGCTGCTCGGGCAAGGGCTGCGGCTCGGCCAGCAGCCAGACTGGGCGCTGCCGTCCCGCGGCCGGCGCGTTGCCGTTCGGCGCCGAACGCAGGTGCCTGGATCCGGCGGGCAACGGCGCGGGCTGAACCAGCGCTTCTGCCGGGCGCAGCATGCTGCCGCATTCGGGCCGGTGATCTGCCACCGGTGCCAGGCGCTGCACCTGCTCGCAGCCCAGGCGGGCTTGCAGACGTTCGATCAGCCGGGTCAGGCCTTCGCGTTCGCTCTTCGCCGTAGGGAAGAGCTCGGCATTCGGCGGCGCGCGGCGAGCGATGTCGTTGCAGCTGAGCCGCAGCTCCAGGGTGGGGGCGACCAGTTGCAGATGAGCCAGGCGCTCGCGCAACAGCACCAGCAGGTGGGCGGCATCGCGCGAAGGTTCGGCCAATGCGATTTCCAGCGTGCTGTCGGACGGGGTGTGGGCGCCGTGCCGGTGGCGCGGCTCGTGCTGCATGTGCAGCGTGAAGCGGCGCACCTGAGCGTGCTGCGCCCCGGCCCAGGCCACCAGCCGCGCAAGCAGGATGGACGCGCCGTGCAGCACCTGCTCGGTGGTGTCGGCGCGCGCGAACAGTTCGAGCCGGCTGCTGAAGGTCTCTGGCAGGCTGACCCAGCGTCGCGGATCGGGCCGCACGCCACAGGCACGATCGAGTTCGTCGAGCAGCGCTTCGCCGAAGCGGCGGGCCAGGCCGCTGCGCGGCAGGCCGCGAAAGTCGGCCACGGTGTGCAGGCCCATGCCCTGCAAGGCTTCCCAGTGCTCGCGCCCCGGGCCCAGCAATCCCACCGGCGCGGCGTTCAGCATGCGTTTCAGCGTGGGCGGGTCGGCAGCATGCCGGCCCTCGGACGCTTCGGGCAGGCGGGCCAGCAAGGCCGCACCCTGGGCTGTCGGCGCGCTGGCGCAGTGCACGCGGTGTTTCAGCGGCGCGAGCGCGGCGCGCAGGCGCCGCAGCAGCTTGTCGCGCCCGCCGAAGTAGCGCAGGCTGGCCTGCACTTCGAGCAGCACGGTGTGCGGCGCCGTCGTGGGATCGTCCCAAGGTTCCAGCGTGACCGATGGCGTGAAGGCCAGGGCGGCGTGCGCCACGCTGCTCATCGCCTGCCGGTCGCGCGCCGCATCGGCTTGGCCGAGCGTGATGTGCGGCGCCAGCGCGAGCGCCGTTGCGCGCTTGAGGCCGCTCTTGACGCCCAGAGCGTGTGCACTGTCGTTGGCGCTGACGATGCGATGCGCGTCGATCAGCGCGATCGGCGGCGCGTGGGAAGGCTCATCCGAGGCGCCGGCGGCTTGCGGCACCCGCGTGGCTGCAAAAGATTCCAGCGACAGCAGCGGCAAGTGCAGCGCGATCCACAGCATGGCGGCCGCTCACCCCGTTCACGCCGCCAGGTTGATGAAAGTGGCCGTGTGCAGTTCCTGCGCGGCCGGCTCCTCGGCCGCCGCCGGAGGTTGCACCCGGCTGCGTGCGGTGGCCGACAGCACCGGCGGCAGATCGAGCCGCAGCGGCGTTTCCAGCGGCGGACCGCGGCGCTTGAGCAGTTGCAGGCGCAGCGTGTCGGCCCCGCCCGGGCGCAAGGCCAGGCGCAGCGGCGCTGCCGTGGGGCGCTGCTGCGCCGCCATTTCGCGCAGCACGAAGGCCGGGCCGTCATGGGCCTGGGCGGCCAGCTGCAGCCGACGCAGCCGCTCGGCGCGCAGGCGCGGCGGCAGCCAAGCCAGCACCGCCCCCACGTGGCCACTTCTGAGCGCCTGCTCGAGCGCCCACAGGCTGTCGCTGCCGGCCACGACCTTGCAGCGGGTGTTGATGACCAGCAACTGCGCAACGTCGAGCCCGAGTTGGGCCAGCGCCCAAGCCGACAGGTTCTGCGGCGGATCGAACACCATCACCAGGCGGCCGGCCCGCTGAATCGACGCCAGGCAGCCGCTGAGCAGACGGATTTCGCCGACACCGGGGTGCGGCAGCAGCAGCTCGGTGAGCACCCGTCTCGGCCAGCCGCCGCCGGGCAGTTGCGCATCGAGCGACGGGAAACCGCTGGGAACGGCCTGCTCGGCTTGGCGACCGAGCTGGTGTCCCAGCCACAGCGCGGGGTGCAGCGTTTCGGGCCCACGCGGCGGCTCGGCGCGTGCAGGCAATGGCCGGACCGCCCGCGCCGCTCCCGCAATCCGGGGCAGCGGGGCCGGCAAGACGGCAATGGCGTGTGAAACGGCGGGGGGCATGGCGTCCATTTGATACTGTATTTTTATACAGTAATCGTCCCGCTGGTCAATCTTTCTTCGCAAACCCGAGCCTGCCGTGCCGGATTACATGTGACTTAATTGACATAAGCAATCATATTACTTGCTTACGGCAACTATCTCGCCGATGATCCTCGCATGCCCTCTTCTGCATCGACGCCCGCCGAACGCGTGAACGCCATTCGCGAGTTCAACCGCTTCTACACGCGCCGCATCGGCGTGCTGCATGAAGGTCTGCTCGACTCCAAGTTCACGCTGACCGAGTCGCGGCTGCTGTGGGAGCTCGCGCATTTGTCCAATGAAGCCGGCACCACGACCGCCACTGCCCTGGCGGCCGCGCTGGACCTGGATGCGGGCTACCTGAGCCGCCTGCTGCGCGGTTTCAAGGAGCAAGGGCTGATCAAGGCGATGCGCTCCAAGGACGACGCCCGCCAGCAGTTCCTCACCCTCACGGCCGCCGGCCGACGCGCTTTCGCGCCGCTGGACACGCGCTCGCAAGAAGAAGTGACCGCCCTGCTGTCACGGCTCGACGAATCCCGGCAGCAGCAACTGCTGGAGGCCCTCGGCGTCGTCGAACAGCTGCTCGACGATGCGCCCGTCCCGTCGTCGAAGGCCCCTTACCTGCTGCGAGCGCATCGGCCCGGCGACATCGGCTGGCTCATCTCCCGACACGGCGCGCTGTACGCCCAGGAGTACCAGTGGGACATCCGCTTCGAGTCGCTGGTCGCGCGCATTGCGGCCGACTTCATCGACCGCTTCGATGCCCGCCGCGAAGCCTGCTGGATTGCCGAGCGTGACGGCGCGAACGTCGGCTGCGTGTGCCTGGTGCAGGCGCGCGACGAAACCACGCAAGCGCCGGTGGCCGGCGTGGCGCAGTTGCGGCTGCTGCTGGTGGAGCCTTCTGCCCGCGGCCTGGGCATCGGCGCCCGGCTGGCCGGCGAATGCACGCGGTTTGCGCGGGATGCCGGCTATCGCAGCATCCGCCTGTGGACCAACAGCGTGCTGCTCGCCGCGCGGCACATCTATCAGAAGGAGGGCTACCGGCTGATCGCCAGCGAAGCGCACCACAGCTTCGGCCACGACCTCGTCGGCGAAACATGGGAGATGACCCTCCCCTGAAGCGCCTTCGGCGGCTCCCCCTCAAGGGGGTCCGTTCATCCTGAGGTATCGAAGGACGCCAACGGATCGGCGAAGCCGGGTCCGCAGCGGCCGCTGGATGCGGCCGGTTCGTGCCGCGACGGGTCCAGCCACGCGCCCCGTTGACCTTGCGTCTGCGCGTGCGGCGGCAAGCCGACAGAATGCCGGTTTTCTTCACACACCACCCCATGCATCCCGGCATCGCCAGCGCCGCCCTCGCCTATGTCTGCTGGGGTCTGTTTCCTCTGTACTTCAAGCAGCTCGCCGAAGTCGCAGCGCTCGAGGTGCTGGCGCACCGCGTCGTCTGGTCGCTGCTGTTCCTGCTGGTCGTGCTGACGGTCCGCCGCCAATGGGCCTGGTGGCGCCAGGCCTTGCGCCAGCCCAAGGTGCTCGGCGCATTTGCGTTCAGTGCGCTGCTGCTGTCGGCCAACTGGCTGACCTACATTTGGGCCGTCACCCACGGCCATGTGGTCGACGCGAGCCTCGGCTACTTCATCACGCCGCTGGTCAACGTGCTGCTGGGCTACACCGTGCTGCACGAGCGCTTGCGGCCGCTGCAGTGGACCGCCGTCGCGCTGGCCGGCGTCGGCGTGCTGTGGTTGGCCGTGCAAGGGGGCGAGCTGCCGTGGATCGCGCTGGTGCTCGCCTGCACGTTCGGCGCCTACGGCCTGCTGCGCAAGACTGCGTCGCTCGGAGCGCTGGAAGGGCTCGCGCTGGAGACGATGCTGCTGGCGCCCGCCGCATTCGCGCTGCTCGGCTGGGGCATGCTGCAGGGCAGCGGCAGCTTTCCGTCGGCCGATAGCAGCACCAATGCGCTGTTGATCGGCATCGGGCCGGTCACCGCCATTCCGCTGCTGCTGTTCGCGGCCGGCGCGCGCCGAATTCCGCTGAGCACGCTCGGGCTGCTGCAGTACCTCGCGCCCAGCATTCAGTTCGTGCTGGGCATCTGGCTGTTCCACGAGGCGTTCACGCCGACACGCTTCGTCGGCTTCTGCCTGATCTGGCTGGCGCTCGCGATCTACAGCGCCGAAGGCTGGCTGCGCACGCGCACGCCGGCGGCGCCCGTGCTGACACCCGATCAGCCGAAGCGCACCGCGTAGATCGGCGGCAGCAGGTTCGACACGGCGGCCCACGAGTCGCCGCCGTCGTCGCTCGCCCACAAGCCCCCGGTGGTGCTGCCCATCAGCAGCTTCTTGCCGTCGGGCGCCACCGCCAGGCCATGACGATAGACGAGGTCGTAGCAGCCTTTTTGCGGCAGGCCGGCCCGCAGCGTCTCGAAGCTTCGGCCGCCGTCGCGCGTGCGGTTGACGGCCAGTGCACCGTCGATCGGCACACGCTGCTGGTCGGCCACGCCGGGCGCGAACCAGGCCGTGTCGGGTTCGCTCGGGTGCACGGCCACCGCAAAGCCGAAGTTCGACAGCGGCACGCCCGTCACTTCCTGCCACGACGCCGCGTTGTCACTCGTTCGCCAGATGCCGTTGTGGTGCTGGCACCAGAGCACGTCGGGCCGCGCTGTGCAGCGCACGATGCGATGGGGATCCTGGATGTTCTCGCTGTCCGCCTGCTCCGGCGGCATGTACGCGGCGCGCATGCCCTTGCCACGCAAGGTCCAGCTGGCGCCGTCGTCCGAGGTGCCCCAGGTGCCGCCGCAGCTGATGCCGACGAGCATCGCGCCGGCCGCCACCGGATGCAGGCAGATCGAATGGATGCCCGGCACATCGTAACCGCCGCCGAACCATTCGAGGCGTTCCGGCTTGTGCCACAGCGCTTCGTTCAGCTGCCAGCTCGCGCCGCCGTCGTCGGAGCGGAACAGGCCGCCCGGCAGCGTGCCGGCCCAGATCACGCCGTCGCGCGCTTCCATCGACCAGATCTGCACCAGCTTCCATGCCGGGCCCTGCGCGTCGGCCGGCTGGGTGGGATAGGTCGGCGCGGCAACTTCTTGCCAGGTCGCGCCGCCGTCGTCGGACGCATGCACCTTCACGCCGAAGTGCCCGAGGTTCAGCGCCGCCAGCATGCGGCCCGAGCCGGTCGGGGGCAGCACCATCGACACCGGTTCGCCGAGAAAACTCACGTTGGCGATCGCCCAGCCGGCGGCTTGGCGGCGAAGCTCGAACAGTCCTTTGCGGGTGGCCACCCAGGCACGGTCATTCATGTCGTTCCTCCGTGAAATGCGGCCTTCGTTCCTAGCCGCCGGACAGGGCCTGCAGCACGTGCACCTGGCTGTCGGGCCTAAGGGAATCGTTCAGGGAGACGCGGTCCGTGGTCCGCCGGCCGTCGATGAACACGACGACGTTGGCCCGCAGGTGGCCCTGGTCGTCGAGCACGTAGCCGCGCAGCCGCGGGTTGACCGCAAACGCCGCTTCGAGCCCCGAGCGCAGCGTGGCCGCGCCGCTTTCGATCACCGGCGTGTCGGTGAAGCGCCGCAGCTGCTGGGTGAACTCGATGCGAGCCATGGGCGCGATGATGCACCCGTCGCGGCGAAAGAAGAATGCCCGCCGTTACCGGAGGTCACCGGCCAGGCTGGCCAGCGTTTCGGGAGCAATGTTCACGTGCGCCGGATAGTTCGTGTGGTCGCAGCCAAGCTTCACGTCGGCGCCGGCGCGGATCGCTTCGCGGGCGGCCGGCGGAAACTCGAAGCGCAGGAAGTGCACCGCGGAGGTCTTCTCGTCGGTCTCGCGGTCGAGGTCCTCGTCGGCGATCGCATAGACCCGCGGATGACCCTCCACCTCGACGAACATCCGGTCCTCCACGCCGATCAGCCGCGCGAGCTCGCGCCTGCGTTCGTGCACGTCCGGGTACTCGATCAGCATCGTCGCCTTCCAGTTCGTGCCGTCGGGCACCAACGCTGCATAGGCGTCGATCTCGCTCTGGATGCCGTCCTCGTCGAAGATCTTCTCGATGTGCAGCATCTCCTGGATCTGCCGGCGGATCGTCTGCTCGTCTTCGAACTGCACGGTCACGTGCTCGCCCAGGCGCACGCTGCGCAGGTTGCGGTGGGCGATGAGCTGCGGCTTCTGTTCCTTGCGGACCTTGGCGTAGGCCTCCAGCGTCATCAGGCTGTCGCGGGTGATGGGGGGCATGGCTGTCTCCATGGATTCACAGTCCGTAAGCGATGCGGACCAGGCTCAAGGGGTGTTGCAGCGTCGCGCTCGGCAGGGAATTGACCGCCATGCCTTGCGCGATGTGGTGACCGGCGAGCGCGCAGTCGGAGCTGATGTAGTCGGGTTCGTCCTTGGCCATTGCCTTGAAGACCGGCCGGCCAATCTTCAATGCGATCGGGTGGGTCGGCGTCTTTACGCCGTAGGTGCCGGCGTGGCCCGAGCAGCGCTCAACGGTGTTCAGCTGCAACGTCACCTTCTGGCCGATCAGCTTGAGCATCTCCTCCGTCTTGCGGCCGATGTTCTGCACCCGACCGTGGCACGGGACGTGGTAGCTGACCTTGCCTAGGTCCTGCTTGAAGTCGGTCTTCAGCAGGCCGTCGCGGTGGCGTGCCACGAGGTACTCGAACGGGTCGTACATCGCCTCCTTCACCGCCCGCGTGTCGGCGCAGTCGGGAAACATCAGCGGCAGTTCCTGCTTGAACATCAGCGTACAGCTCGGCACCGCGCTGAGAATCGCGAAGCCGTCCTTTGCGTACTTGGCGAGCATCGGCACGTTGGCCTCCTTGAGCTTCGCCACCGACTCGAGGTCGCCGAGCTCCAGCTTCGGCATGCCGCAGCACTTCTCCTTGTCGACGAGCGTGTACGGGATGTCGTTGTGTTCGAGCAGCTTGATCAGGTCGTGCCCGATGCCGGGCTCGTTGTAGTTGACGTAGCAGGTCGAGAAGATCGCCACTTTGCCGGGCGTGCGCTCGCCGTCGCGGACCTCGGTGGCCGAGCCCTTCTTCTTCGCGCTCCAGCGAAAGCGGCTCGTCGCCAGGTCGGGCAGCCAGGCGTCGGGGTGCACACCCAGCCTCTTGTCGAGCACGCGGCGCATGGTCTTCGTGCGGTTCAGCGCATTCGCCGCCTGCACGACCACCGGGATGCCGGCGAACTGGCCGTGCTTGTCGGTGGACGCGAGAAACTGCTCGCCGCCGCCCACGCCGCCCTTCTGGAACTTGATCGCCTTGGCACGCAGCATCGTGTGCGGGAAGTCCAGGTTCCACGGGTGCGGCGGCACGTACGGGCACTTGGTCATGTAGCACAGGTCGCACAGGTAGCACTGGTCGACGACCTTCCAGTAGTCGGACTTCGCCACGCCATGGACCTCGCCGTCGTCGGTCGCGTCGACCAGATCGAACAGCGTCGGGAACGAGTGGCACAGGCTCACGCAGCGGCGGCAGCCGTGGCAAATGTCGAAGACACGCTCCAGTTCCTTCTCGCACGCCGCTTCGTCGTAGAACGCGGGGTTCTTCCAGTCCAGCGGATGGCGCGTGGGCGCCTGGAGGTTGCCTTCGCGGTTCATGCGGATGCCTTTGGTGAGGTGTCGGTGTTCATGCCGCGGCGGCGTCCGCGGGGCCAACGCAGGCGCCGTGCCTCAACGAACGAGGGGCGCGAAGCCCCCCGTTCTTCGAGCGTGGCCTGCCCGGTCAGTCCACCAGCGCGTCGAGCGCCTTCGTGTAGCGGTTGGCGTGCGAGCGCTCGGCTTTTGCGAGCGTCTCGAACCAGTCGGCGATTTCGTCGAAGCCTTCTTCGCGCGCCTGCTTGGCCATGCCCGGGTACATGTCGGTGTACTCGTGCGTTTCGCCGGCGACGGCGGCCTTCAGGTTGTCGCGGGTGGGACCGATCGGCAAACCCGTGGCCGGATCGCCCACCGTTTCGAGAAACTCGAGGTGGCCGTGCGCATGGCCGGTCTCGCCTTCCGCGGTCGAGCGGAACAAGGCGGCAACATCGTTCTGGCCTTCGATGTCGGCCTTGTTTGCGAAATACAGATACCGGCGGTTGGCCTGCGATTCGCCCGCGAAGGCGTCCTTCAGGTTCTGCTCGGTTTTCGATCCTTTCAAGCCCATGTCGCTCTCCTAACAGGTGTCGAGGGGAAGGGAACCGTCCGCGAGCAACGCGCGCGGCACTCTCAAACCCTAACGCAGCGGCGCGGGCGATGCCAATACAAAGCTTCAATGCGCTTCATTGGCAGGGGCAATCGAGCAAGGGTTAACGATAGTCATGAAAGACGGCTCGACGAGAGCCCCAGCAGGTCCTTGGCCAGCGTGTGCAGCCGCGCATGCGGGTCCACGAGCTCGTGCAGCACGTTCAAGTGATGGGTGCGCGGGATGGCTTCGCACACCGGCACGGCCTCGTGCCCCCACGCCTGCCGGATCAGCCGGTTTTGGCGCAGAAACTCTTCGCTTTCGTTCGCGCCGACCGTCGCATGGAGCTCGCCGGCGGGCGGCGGAAATCGCGCCGGGCTGAGGCGCCGCACCGATTCCGCAGTGAGCCGCAGGTCGGCTTGAAGGAACGGCGTGTGGCGCAGCGGCTCGAGGTCGAACACGCCCGAGATCGACAGCGCCTTGCGCACGAGCTGCTGCGGCAGGTCGGCGGCGACCTCGCGCCAGCGGCAGCTCAGCATCATGGCCGCCAAGTGCCCGCCCGCCGAATGCCCTGCGACGACGATGCGATCCGGATCGCCGCCGTAACGCGCTGCGTGGCGCCAGATCCAGGCGAGGGCACGCGCCATCTGCAGCGCGATCTCCTCGATCGTCACCGCCGGGCACAACGCATAGTTGGGCACCACCACCATCGCGCCGGTCTCCACGAACGCCGGCGCGACGAAGGAGTGATCTCGCTTGTCGAGCGCACGCCACCAGCCGCCGTGAATGAAGACCAGCACCGGCGCACCGGCCTGTCGAGCCGGAAACACGTCCAGCACCTCGTTCGGCCCATCCCCATAGGCCAGATCGAGGCCCTCCGAACGGCCCTCGCGGGCGAGCGCCGAAGCCTTGGCCCAGCGCTCGAAGATCTGCGGGTGCTCGGGAATGCGGGCGCGGTTGTTGTATTGCAGATCGAGCCAGGCGGAATCCATGCGGGCCATTCGGGTCTCCGGAAGTGCGAACAATGGGGCCGCGCCATTTTGCTAAACTTGGCGGCGCAGTGGGGGGGTAGCTCAGCTGGGAGAGCGTCGCGTTCGCAATGCGAAGGTCGGGAGTTCGATCCTCCTCCTCTCCACCACAGTGCACCAGGGGCCGCCAGTGAGCGGCCCCTAACTTTTTCGGTGACGGGGAAGTCCTGGGGAATGGCAAGAGAGCCACCGGGACCACTGAAGACGATGTCAGCGAAGCTGAGAGCCGCGAGCTGGGACGAGATTGCCACACCCCCCCCCAATGAGTGATCGCGTGAAGCAAAACGGAGCGCCACAGTGACAGTGATAGCAGCCCTCGGCACAGCAGGAGGCTGCCCGAGGTTGTTCGGAGACCTCCTGCTCTCGGCGGAAGAGACGGACGGGAAGGTGGCCACGCTCCCTTCAATCCGTGAGGTGACAAACTTCTTTCCAGCAGGGTCTGGCTACACGATCGTCGGGTTGGCGCAGAAGATTGGGATCGTTGCTCCCAACTGCGCTGTAGCGTGGTGCAACTCATGGCTCGGCGCAAGAATTGCAATCCAGCAATTGAAGGACCGAGCCAATGGTCGACTGCTACAGGTAGCAGAAGTGCGTCAGTTCCTCTCGGAAATTGATCCAGAAGCGCTTCAATATGACTTCTCGCTCATTGCGATGGTGATGCAACCCGGGAGCGACTCCTACGCAATCCTCACGCACAATGCCTCGCCAATCGATGTTCCGGGCTTGGGATCGTTTCTGATTGAAGGCTCCGGCGGTCAGATGCTCATGGAGCATATTCAACGAGCGCCACGGCATTTCCTTACGTCAAGCAATTGGAATGGGAGCGTAGCGATCGCAACAGGGTTGGCGAGCACACTCCTGTGGCTTGAGCAATCCACGGGAGCGAATCTCAGGCACTACTTTGGAGGCGGCTACGAATTCGCAGCTCCAACGGATAGCGGCGAGATCAAAAAGATCGGCGACTTGATGTTTGTGATATGGGACGATGAGATTCTGCTCGGCTCTGCGCCCGCACCGAGCCCTGTATTCCTCATGCGCACCCTCTACATAGACGACGTGCTACTCATCAAGAGCGCAGCGCTAAAGAACGGGCGTATCGATCGCCCTCACCTTCACGTTGCCTTCCCCCCGTATGCGCTGACGGCGATGCCGAACCTGCCGCATCCCGAAAGCATCGACTGGAACACACGCAGGATATGCCACTGCTTCTTGATGCACACATCAGAGGGCACTCACCAGTATTCGGTGTACGAAGCTAACCCCCCTGATGAGGGTCGATCGGTAACGTTCCAACCACACGGACCTGACCTCCTCTTCGGCATGAGACCCCCGTTCTTTGAAGGTGTGAGGCGGGACATGTGGGCTTCATTTGGGAGGGCGCCCCGGGGCTGGCTCGGCCCTGACGTAGGCGACGCGTTGCTGCCGGATCGATAGGACTTCAGGAATCCACGCCGCTGGGTCTAGCGTTGGGCGATTCTCTCTTTCCTGGACAACTCACCCAATGCGAGCCCGGCAGCGGTAGAAGCCAAAGCCAAGGAGCTTGGGTTGTTCGACTGGCTGGCAGTAGGCGCCGATACATCGACCCCTCGTTGCGGCGCTAATGCAGCTTGCACAATCCGACTGGATCAAGCGCACGATCGCCAGTTTGGAAAACGCATTCAGGTAAGGCAGGGCTGCCCCCCGTAGTCGCTCGGGCAAGTGTGCATAAGGCGTGACGTCACGGTGACGTGACCACGCGGGGCCCTATGCGGACCGAGCAGCGTAGGTGCCGTGCCCTGCCCGGCGGATGAGGCCGCGTGCTTCCATTCGCGAGAGGCGCACGTACGTTGTGCCCGCGCTGAGATTCAGGGCTTCGGCGATGGCGGCGGCGCGCAGCTGGCCAGCGGCCTCGAGCGCGCCCAGGACGTCGGCCTCGGCCTCGGTGAGCGCGGGCCCCTCCGTGGGATCGTCCGCGGCCACGATGCGGCGCACGCGCTCAGGTGGCCAGCGCACCGCCGGCACGACGAACGTGCCGAGCAGCATTGAGAGAACGAAAGGCCAAGGGTCCATGCGCAAGTGTCTCGCAGGGTCGGTGCCGCTGCACGCATCCGCAAGGCTGGGCGACGCACCGGCGCAACGGGGGAGTCAAAAATCGCCATCCCGCGTGGCAGTGGCCAATCAGCCGCGACCAGGAGCCGCCGAAAGTGAGCTCGTTGCGCCCACCACGCGCCGGAACACTGCGCTCTTCGCGGGCGTTCATTGGCGGAAAGGTTATGCGTTCGAGTTCGAGCCGATCGCGCTGCAGCGAGCGCGCCTCGCGCCGGGCCGCAGTTCATCCGAGAGCGCGCGGCGGTCGACCGGCGTCACGATGCTGGTCGACGGGCACGGCAGGCTGGCGGGGAACGTGATCGCGCGGTTACTGCATGCCCCTGCCGGCCACGGTGAAGGGTGCCCGCCGCGCGCTGGGAAAGGGAGTCCAACGTGGCCCACGGACCGCAGTCCGCTCCACGCGACCGGCGCCGCGAGCTCTGGCGGTTTCTTTTGAAACGGGGGGCGACTCACCAGTTAGGCCCCGGGACAGCTCTAGTGCATCGGCGCGCCGTCGTGGTCGCGCCGCATCATTTCGAACTCAAGCAGCTGCGCAGTCCAACGCTCGGCGAAGAACGCGTCGACGCGCGCATGAGCGAGAATCGCCCGCGCTGCAGAATCGGCCTTGATCGCGGCGAGCTCGACCTCGAGTCGGGCCCGCATCGGTTCCGGCACATCTCGAGGCAACTGCTGCGCCTGCGTCGCGCGCGCGTCGGCGTCGATCTCGGCGTGGATCGTCGCGCGCACGCGGTCGACCTCGGCGCGGTAGTTCGCGACCATCTCGTCGATCGGATCGAAGCGGTCAGCCATGGCGCTCCAGCGCGGCGAGACGCTTGTCGAGGTCGGCGATCAGCTCGTCGGTGGTGCCGATGCGAGCCGCGGTGCGGTCGTGCGCGGCGGCCGCTTGGCGCGCGATATGCCGAGCGATGACGCGGGTGCTCAGGATCAAGGTGTCCCTCATCGCTGCGGTGAACTGCAGTGGAGCGGTGGCGCCATCGGCGGCGAGTGCTTTCGCGTGCGCGGCGCGCAGCTCTCCCTCGAGGGCAGCGAGGTCGATGAAATTCGACAGGCGATCCATCCGAAGGGCCCTCCCGTCAGAAATTCACATCGCGCAGCGTCGCGACGGCGCCGCTGCGGCGGACCTGCCAATTGATGAACCGTGCAGCCCGAATGCCGACGAGCCCGAGCTGCCACAGGCTCACCAGTTGCTGCGCACCGGTGGCGGGTGCGTCGTCCATCTGCACGGCCCCGCGACTCGACAACGACACGTCAGCCTCGCCATCGTCGGCGATGCAAACCTCGCTCGCTTCCACCAGGGTGATGTGCCTTTCGCCGGGCGATCCGCTCGCGGCGCAGGCGTTCGAAGTCAAGATCGGCAGGCCGAGCAGCTGGCCGCCGCGCGCCGTCACACCGGGATACGCCGGCGCACCGCTTGAGCCGCGAAGCAACGAAAGGTAGGTGCTCGTGACCGGCGACATCACCCAGCTCGCCGTCGCCAGCGACATCTCGGCCGAGAGCAACGTGCCGAGCATCAACCTCAGATCGTTGTCGATCGCCGCGACATCGCTGCCGCCCGACGAGAAGGCGGTCGCGGCATTGTTGATCGACGCCGGCTTCGCGGCCGAGCCGCCGTTCGCCGGATCGACGAATGCGCGGTCCAGCGCCTCGACCAGTGCGCTCGCCGAGTCGCGCGCAACCATCGCCGGCGCGCCGACGGCCGCGCTGCGCGCGAGCTCGGCGGTGATCACGCGGATCCCGGCGACTCGCTTCGGGTCCAGCGAGGTCAGGTTCGTGATGCCCGTCGCACTGACCGGTATCGGCTCGCCTTCCTCGACCCAATCGCCCGTGCCGCCAACGTCCGTCACCAAGAGGGTCGTTCGAAACGGCACCTTGCGCATGCCCTGCAGCCGCCCGACGAGCGTCAACGGGCGCAGAAGTTCGGCGAGGTCCGTTGCCACGACCGCGCCGACGCCGTGATCGAGTTGGCCGCTCAGAATCGGGTCGACCAACTGTTTGAAGACCCCCAAGGTGGCGGTCCATCCCTTCGCTTCGGCGACCCTCGACGCGCCGAGCACGTCGCCGCGCGATAGCGCGAGGCACTGAACGAAGCGGCCGAGCTCGCGGCCGCGAGGGTTGTCAAGTTGCACGGTGGTCATGAGTCGTTCTGCGTCGTTTCGATGGGCGCATCCTGAAGCGCATCGCGGATTCGTGCTCTCTGTCGCCACAGCCGGATCCAGACAGCCTGCGGGGTCGCCCGTGACCGTGGCGGGGCCGCGACCTCGAGGTAGTCCCGTACGAGGCACGCCTCCTTGGCCGGCCGACTCGATGCAAGCCATGCGGAGATCGCAGATCCGAGCCAGACAGCGGCGGCGCGATCGGGTTCGCGGCCCGCAACCAGGTCGTCGGCGATCTGCGCGAGCAACTCGACGCGGCCCTCACGCGAGAGCGTTTTCGGCAGGGCCGAACGGCAGCGGTTGAAGGGGTCGCTCCGATTCACGTCAGGTCAGCCGGCGCGCCGCCCGAAAAAAACACCTGCCGATTTCGCGGCTGAATAAGCGACTGAGCACGGTCGGTTTCCGGCATCGAGCCTCGACCGAACGGCGACCACCCCCCCCCGGTTGAGTGACGAAAGTGACGTATGGGGTGACGCGTCACTCCCGTCCACGCCCGGGGCTTCGGTGCCGTGCATGAACGCTGAGCCCGGGCCGTTGCAGGCGTTGCAGGCAACGCGTTGCAGGGCGTTGCAGGTCGCGTTGCAGGACGATGCCCACGCCTCAGGCGGGACGGGTGTAGACGCGTGGTGCCGTCTACTGCGGCGTCTCCGCCGTCTACACCCTCGTCTCCCGGAGGCGCCGATGGGTGGCGACGCGAGAGGCAGCTGTTGGCCACCATGACGGGTATGACGGGTTGCCCCTTTTCCAGCGTATGTGTGTGTGCGCGCCATACGGGGGATATAGGAGAACCCGTCACACCCGTCATAGCGTTCTCAATTTCAGTCCGTAGAACACCTTGCCGACGACGGTCGCCTTCTTCTGGAATCCGGCCGACACCAGGTGCGCCGACAGCGCGACGTTCGACTTGGGCCGCTGACCTTGCCCCTCGCACCATGCCGCGTAGTCCTTGTGCAGGTCGCCGGAGCGCGCCGATGCCGCAGCCGCGCGCTCGCATCGCTCGTTGATCCACTGGCCGATCAGGTCCTGGTCCTCCAGGTAGTCCGCCGTCATGTCGAGCACGCTGGCCGGCGGCGCGGTGCCCGTGGCGTGCCAGAGGGCCGCGCCCTGAACGATCCAGGCGAGGATGGCGCCGCCGGCCTCGGCCTTCAGCCGCTCCCGCATGCCCATGCCCGCGGTCTGCTGGAACACCGCTCGGAAGGGGACCATCTGGACGCGCCGCTTGATCGCATGCGTGACTTCGGCGAGGCGCGGCATGTGGTTGCCCAGGACGATCGTCTTGTGCGTGCGCGGGAACGTGAAGAAGTCGCCGCGCATGAACCGGGCGGAGATGACGGTGTCGCCGGTCAGGCTCTTGACCCGCGAGTCGTTCCACGTGGCATTCGACCCGGGCTCGCTGGTGAGTGCGAACCGCACGCCCATGAACTGCGCGAGGTCGGTCGGATGGCGCTCGCCCTTGGCCTCCATGAGTACCTCGGGCGGGAACATCTTCGCGTAGTCGCCGAGCGCGTGCGCGATGGCCTCGGCGAAGGAGCCTTTGCCATTAGCGCCGATGCCGAACAGGTAGACGAGCACGTCCTCATGCGTCACGCTGG